>JADFXK010000032.1:4396-19737 GCA_015233625.1 Deltaproteobacteria bacterium
CGCTTTGACTTTGTTAATCATCATGAGGGTTTCCGGCCAGTTCTCCTTTGGAACAAATTCATCCAGGCGCTGGCCTAACTTATCCCCCAATGTCCAGCCGAAGGTGCGAGCGAATGCCGGATTGAAATAGGTCACCCGGCCTTCCCGATCATAGACCACCACCGGGTCGGGATTACTGTCTAAAATTGTCCGATTTCTCTCTTCACTGCTGCGGAGGGCCGCTCGAGCCCGTTTGTGATGGGTCAAGTCGCGAATAATGCCTCTAAAGCCAACAGGTTGACTATCTAAACCCCTTATCAAAGAGACGGAAGCCTCCACAACACATCTTTCCCCATCGCTCTTAATTAAAACCCAATCGACAGAGCGCGACGTTACCCCGGTCGTGTACACCTGATTGAAGGTGCGGTAAACCCGCCTGGCCATACCCGGTTCCATAAATTGTCTATTATTCATTCCCAAGAGTTCTGCCCTGGTATATCCAATCATCCGGCACAAGGACTCGTTGTAGAAAGTCAGGTTGCCGCGCAGATCAACCTCGTAATACGACTCTTCGATGTTATCTAGAATGGCCCGATATCTTTTCTCACTCTCTATTCGAGCTTGCTCGGCCTTCTTGTACTCGGTATCGAGCGCCTCGTCACGGGTTGCGGGTTCCGAAGTTCGGGCCACCTGGTGCAGGTCACTGGTCACGAGGTCCGAATCTCCGGTTTCGGGTTGTTCTTTATCAGTGACCGACATGGAGGTCCCTTCCCGAATGAAGCCATGGCGAAGTATCGGGATAAGATGCCCTTGCCAAGAATATCAAATGGCCCAATTAGACTCTGAACGGTTACAATTGCCTCTTTGGCGTGCCCCCTTACCCAGGGTGACGCTGGCCTGACCCCGAGGCGGGATCCAAAAAGGACAATTATGACCGTTCAGAGTTTAGACATTGCTGAAGCGCGAGTTGCAGGTTCCGAGTCGAAACCCGAAACTCGCCCCATCAGTTGGGTCTTACGGATGTTCGATCCGAATTTTTTTGGGTATTCCAGAAATCAGTTTAGGTAGAGTAACCCGGAGTCGGCCATCTTTATATTCCGCACTTACCCCTTCAGACAAGACCTTGGCTGGAATAGGAACCCGACGGATGAAGACACCATAGGAGCGCATCGACTGACGCCCCTCCCCAGGTTGCTCCTCGATATCACATTCAGCTATTCGTCTCCCGGTAATGGTCAGTACGTCGCCTTCCAGTATAGCCTCCAGATCATTTATGTCCACGTCGGGCAAGTCCAGACTGACCACAATCTTATCTTCCATCTCCGATAAATCTGCGGTCGGCGGCGGCGGAAAAAGGCAAAATGAGCCAACTTCCGATAGGCGACTCATCATGTGATCCAACAGATCATCCATCTCCTTCTTAAGTCGTTCTATTTCTCCCCGCCGCCACTCCATCAAATGAAACATAATCTTCTCCTTCCTCAGAACTGTCGTCCTGAGCTGACCTAATTCGCCCTTTTCGGGCTACCGGCTGTCAATGCACAAGGAAAAAATATTTCATGCGACCGTTATATCAGTCGGATTTTTGGCCGTTTCCTTCTTGCGGCTTTTCTTGGCTTTGGGGGCCTCTTCCTCTTTGGACTCTCCAAACGCCTTTAATCCTTTAGCCAATTCAACCAATTTAGCATTAACCAGGGCATTGACCGACCCCTCCGGGTAAATTCCATCCGCCTTAATTTCGCCGGCAGGTATCCCGGTCAGCAATTCGATGCCTTCATCGATGCTTTTTACCGGATAAATATGAAAGTTGTTCTCTTTGACCGCCTCCACGACATCTTTTCGGAGCATCAGGTCGGACACGTTCTGATGGGGGATGACCACACCCTGCGTCCCGCTCAGTTTTCTGGCTTTGCAGACATCGAAAAACCCTTCAATTTTCTGGTTAACCCCACCGATAGGTTGAATTTCTCCCTTTTGATTGACTGAGCCGGTCACGGCCAGATCTTGCCGCAGGGGCAACCCGGCCAGGCTGGATAGGATGGCGTACAATTCCGTGGAAGACGCACTGTCGCCATCAATACCGCCATATGATTGTTCAAAGGCGATACTGGCGCTCATTGTGAGCGGCTTGTCCTGGGCATATCTTTTCCGGAGGTACCCACTCAGGATGAGCACACCCTTATTGTGCGTGGAGCCCGACATATCCGCCTCCCGTTCAATATTGATCACTCCTGATCGGCCCATGGAGGTGGTGGCGGTGATTCGGTTGGGTTTTCCAAAGGAATACTCGCCCATGTCGTACACGGCCAGGCCATTGACCTGCCCCACCACTGCCCCGGCCGTATCGATCATGATGGTACCCCGGTCGATGGCTTCTTGAATATGTTCTTCCACCATGCCGGAACGACGAATTTTGGCGGCCAAAGCCTGATCGACGTGTTTCTCGGAAACCACCTCCGTCCCGTTACGGCTGGCCCAAAAATTGGCCTCCCGAATGAGATTGGTCACCTCATGGAACCGGGTGGATAATTTCTCCTGGCGGCCCGTCATGCGGACCCCTTCTTCCACGATGGCGGCCACGGCGGTGCGATCGAATGGTTTGGTTTTTTCTTCGGCTAACTTTTCTTTGATAAACCGGGTATATTGATTGATGGCCTCGTCGTCTTTCTTCATGGAGGTTTCAAAGTCGGCCCTCACTTTAAAAATCTTTTTGAAATCCGGATCATAGGCCAAAAGAAGATGATAGATATAGGGATCTCCGATGAGCACCACCTTAACATTTATTTCAATCGGCTCAGGTTTTATCCCAGAAGTGGTAAACAAATAAAAAGGATCGTAGGTTTGAATCTCCAACTTGTTATTCTTCAAGGACCGTTTCAAAGCCGGCCAAACTCCGGGTTCCACAATTGCGTCCAGCAAATTGATCACCAGGTAGCCACCATTGGCCTTGACAAAAGCGCCCACCTTAATCTTCATGAAATCCGTTCGCCACAGGCCGGATCGGTCGACAGATCGTTCAATGGCCCCAAACACATTTCGATAAGTTGGATTGGTCTCGATAATGATCGGAGTACTCTTTTGCTCGGAATTATCGACTAAGAGGTTAATCTGATAAGGTTGAAAGCTGTCTTCTCCCGAGGTAACGGGGATAAACATCATTCCAGGCACAGGGGCAGGCATCTGCTGGGCGGCCGGCCGGAAGATAGTCAGGTTCTTAGCCAGATCATCGATCATCTCTTGAAGGAACTTCTGGACCTTTTCCTGATCGTACTTGGCATTCAGGTCGGTTAGGGCAGCAGAGGTGCTTTTCAGAAACATGACCCGATCCATGTCTTCCAACTTCTTCTGCATCTCCTCCTGCATGTCTTTCATTTCCAGAAAGATGCGGTCAATCTCCTCCCGCAGGACCTGCTGTTTAGCCTTAATGGCCAAAAACTCCTCCTTAGGGAACCGGCCCTTTTCGGTCATTGCCTCCAGTTGATCCACGTTGACCGGCTGCTCGTCCACAATCGGCACTACCTCTGGCCGCTTGTACCCACCCATTTGGACATCGACCAGGGCAAAGCCTTGTTCCTTGACCCGCTGGCCCAGATCCTTAAAGAACTTCTTGGCTTTTTCCTCATAGGTGACCAGGACTTCTTTCTTGGCCTTAAGGTATTCCTCGCTTTCAAAAAGTTTGGGCACGTCCTTTTTGAGGGTGGTGATCAACTCTTCCACATCTTTTTTTAGTTGCTTGCCCATACCGGGCTTTAAATAGAGCAACGTGGGGGCTTCCGGTTCGGTAAAATTGTTGACGTAACACAGATCATCCGGGACCTTGTCACTGGTTGTCATTTCATCAAGCATTTTGCGGACGGTGGTCATTCGCCCCGTTCCGGGGAGTCCGGTGACGAAGACATTGTACCCATTCTGCTCCATGCCCAGACCAAATCGAAAGGCCTCCAACGCCCGATCCTGGCCGATGATTTCCTTGATGGGTTCTATTTCATCCGTGGTATTAAACGGCAACGTAGCCGGATCAAGCCGCCATCTTAACTGCGCAACTGGAACTTCTTGAATTCCCTTGGGGGCCATAGAATCGCTCCTTATCGAAATGAAGGGTTCAACCATCAACTGTACTAACGTTCCATTTAATCATGAACCGCGGGTACCCGAACTTGGGATACAAATTCTTGCGGCGCAACGCTTCAAGTATGATGAGATTTTCTTCTCTTATAAATTATCAATGATAACAAAAGGAAAAGATCAATTCAAGCAAAAATAAGAGGTCCGGCCTGAAGTCACCCGAATTATTCTCTTTGTCTATAGTCTGAAAGTCAATTTACGACGGCCATCAGATGGTTTGGGCCAAGTTTAGTCGAGACAGAAATTTTTCGAGAGTCTTCTGAGCAGGCTAAACACTTCGGCCGGATAGAGATAAATGGGCCTACAGATGATGGGCATCGGATAGGTCCTCCCCCCGAGGCGATAACCATAGCTTGACTTTTTTTAGGTCCTGGATTAGTTATGGCAGATTCAATCAGGCCGACTTGCCGAAATTTTTTGGTATGGCCTCTTTGGGCCAATCCATTCAAGCGGCCCGGAATTCGCGATTTGGTGAGACGATAATCAGGCAAGAGCCAAAAGTGCCGACAATTATTATAATGTTCCGGTGAGCAGACGGAAAATGACTAAAATCGTGTTTAAATCTTTAGCCGGCTTTTTCGTCGGAGTGAATTTAGTCGTTTTACTGATCCTGGCGGCGCCGTTGGCCTATGCCGAAACTCTGGCGGCCAAATCGGACCAGACCCCGGTTCGGTCGGGACCGGGAGAAAATCATCGAACACTATATCTGGCTGGGCAATATTACCCCTTTAAGCTGATCAAACAATCGGGAGAATGGATCAATGTTGTCGATTTTGAAGGCGAAACGGGATGGGTGCACCAGGCCGCCGTGGATACCACAAAATCGGTGATCGTGCGGATCAATCTGGCTAATGTCCGGTTGGGTCCGGGGGTAGACTATCCGGTGGTATTCACCTCCCGGCGCGGGGCCACTTATAAGATTTTGGGGAAAGAGGGTATCTGGCTGAATGTTCTGCATAAGGACGGCGACATAGGCTGGATATCGCGGAACATGGTTTGGGGTCTGGGGCGCTGAAATTGCGGCGACTAGTCTGACGGCATACCTTCCTTTTTGGGGCCGCAGGCAAAATTGAGATACTAGTAATGCTTGATATTTCCCGGCCAGGATGGTAAACTGCCCCATCTGCCATAAATTTGTGAAACCCAGTCGGGGGACTTGACCAGGACCCAACAACTTCGTCGTGGCGGGTTATTCTGCCGCAACCCCGTAGCCGGAGAATCCGACTCATGCCCCAAACCTCCGAAAACGGCAACGGACGGTGACAAATATGGATAAATCTGATGTAGCGCCCAGAATCATTTCCCGCCATGAGCATTGCGTCTCTAGAAAAAATATGACCGAAGACGTCATAAAGGTGTTGTATCGCCTTAAGAATACTGGAAATATTGCTTATTTGTGCGGAGGCGGGGTTCGGGACCTCCTCCAAGGGATCGGGCCTAAAGACTTTGACGTAGTGACCGACGCCCGACCGTCGGCCATCAAAAATATATTTAGAAATTCCCGGCTGGTGGGTCGAAGGTTTCGGATCGTCCATGTTTTCTTTAAAGGTGGGCGCATTGTGGAAGTATCTACTTTTCGCAAAAAAGCCGAATTTTGTCAACATGATGCTGAAGAGCCAATAAAATCCGACAACACTTTCGGATCGCCGGTCGAGGACGCCTTTCGCCGCGACTTTACGGTAAATGCCCTTTACTACGATATCCGTAACTTTGCCATCATTGATTATGTATGTGGCATGGATGACCTGCGTCAAAAAATCATAAGGGCCATTGGAGATCCTGATGTCCGATTTCAGGAAGACCCCATCCGGATCCTACGAGGCATCAGACTGGCCGCCCTGATGGGTTTCACAAAAGAATAAAATGCCTTCCAGGCCATGACCCGGCAGAGGGAGCTGATCTTTAAGTGCGCGGCCCCACGGATCCTGGAGGAAATCTTTCGGACTCTGAGACGACCCAATTCGGCCCGGGCCTTTGAATTGATGGCCGAAACCCAGACTCTGGGCATCATCTTGCCCGACCTGGTTGAATTCGTTGGGAAGGCAGAGAATAGTTTCGATGGTCCTTTGCCGCGCTTGCTTAGGGCCATGGACAATCGCCGCCAGGTTAACGAGCGGGCTTACGGAGACCATATTCTGTTGGCCGTGCTTTTTTATCTTCCAGTGACCAGGTTCTTAAAATCGTTGCCGTCAACGTGTGACCCGGACGCAGCTGTAATTGAATACCTTAGCCCCATCGGCGCCGCCTTGAATATCCCCAAGATGGCCTTGCAACAGGCCAGACACCTGATCGTGGCTCAAGGTTTTTTTGAGACCGGGGCAGGAATGAACCCCAAGCGACGATTCCGGCTGTTTAAACGTCCCTATATGGCCGATGCCATCGAGCTTTTCCGGATCCAATCCGAAGCCGGCGGCTTAAAGCAAGAAGAAGTCGAAACGCTCCTGGCTCAATATGACCAGCCTGGTTCCAAAGACAAAAGCGCGGCCGGCCGGTCTCCCCATGAAGTTCCTCGGGGTCCGAACCAAGGAATGAAGAATTCCCTCCCGGGTGAGGCTTCCGGTAATGGGAAAAACCGCAAGCGAAGGCGTCGTCACCGCCCCCCTAAACCCGTAATGAAACCTGGCGCGGCCAAATCGGAAGTGGTAAATCATCCTTAAATAAATCGCCTGCGAGGGACACTAGATGGATACCGAAAGAACGTTGTGCGCAGTTTGTGCCTGGCGGGGAGACTGTAAAAAAAAGTTTTCCTTTGAAGGCAGCGGTCAGCGCTTTTGTGCCGATTACACATATGACCAAGCGCTAAAAGGCAGTCCGCCGGACCGATCCGATCACCTTAAGGAACCAGCTAATAACGGTAAAAAATTATGAATATTCGGTTAGATGAATTGATAAAGCGAGCCGTCAAGCGAGCCGGCGATCAAAAGTTAATAAAAGACATCCCGGTAAAGGTGGAGTTATCCGTGCCCAAGGAAAGGTCACATGGTCATTTTTCCACCAATCTGGCCATGTCCCTGGCTTCGGCCCAAAAGATGGCCCCCCGGAAATTGGCTCAAATTATCATCGACCACCTAGTGGACGAAGAGGGCATTCTAGACCGGACTGAAATCGCTGGACCGGGATTCATCAATTTTTTTGTCCGTCCGGAGTACTGGCGGGCATGCCTATTGGAAATAGGCCGGCAGGGAAAGGATTACGGCCGCTCGGAGATAGGACTGGGTAAGACGGCCCTGGTCGAATTTGTCAGCGCCAATCCGACGGGACCTTTGCATGTGGGACATGGACGAGGCGCCGCGGTCGGTGATTCCCTGGCCAGGATTTTAAGAAAAGCTGGCTACCAGGTCACCACTGAGTATTATACCAATGACGCGGGCAACCAGATCGCCACGCTGGGCCGGTCAGTCTTCCTCCGATATTTGAACATAGTGGGACAGGATGTAGATTTCCCAGAAAATTGTTACCAGGGTGATTACGTCACCGAGATCGCAAAAGATATGCTGGACACATTCGGCGGTGATTTTGCCGATGAGTCGCCCGACCAGCCTCCGGATTCGTTTGCGACGATCGCGGCCAAGGTAATTTTGGAGGGCATTAGAGATGATCTGGCCCGGTTTGGGGTGGCGTTTGACCGTTGGTTTAGCGAAAAAAGCTTGTATGATCAAGGAGCGGTCGATATTCTGATTCAAGATTTCAAGGAAAAAGGCCTGGTGTATCAGTCGGAAGAGGCCTGGTGGTTCAAATCCTCTCAATTTGGCGACGAGAAGGATCGAGTAGTCGTCCGGGCCAATGGCGTCACCACTTATCTCGCCTCAGACCTGGCTTATCATAAGGACAAATTTGAACGCAACTTTGATCTGGTCGTGGACATTTGGGGCGCGGACCATCATGGTTACGTGGACCGGATGAAAGCGGCAGTGGCGGCCCTGGGGTATCAACCCGACCGGCTAAAGATCATTCTCATCTATCTGGTCAATCTCCTCCGTGATGGGAAACAGGTCTCCATGTCGACTCGGTCAGGCGAATTTGTGACACTCAAAGAGGTCGTGGACGAGGTGGGCAAGGATGCGGCCCGGTTTATTTTTCTTAGCCGCCGCTCAGACGCCCCGCTGGATTTTGATTTGGAGGTGGCCAAGAAAGAATCCAGCGAGAATCAGGTTTATTACGTTAAGTACGTCCATGCTCGGATTGTCAGCGTGTTTAATCTGGCGGCGGAGCGGGAAATAACCGTTCCCAAACCTGAAGAAGCCGATCTGTTACAGTTGACGCTCCCGGAAGAAACAGACATCATTCGCCATCTTTCCTTGTATCCCGAGTGCCTGGAAGCGGCCGCGATTAATATGGAGCCTCACCGGATCGTCTTTTACTTGACCGAACTGGCCTCAATTTTTCACCATTACTATAAGCATCACCGGTTCATCGATGATGGCAATCCCGGCCTAACGGGGGCCCGGTTGGTCCTGGCCGGAGCGGTGAAGCTGGTAGTCAAAGAAGGACTGGATCTGCTGGGTGTCGAAGCCCCGGATAAGATGTAACAGCTTGTTTCGGGTTACGGGTTGCGCGTTTATAGCCAACCCTGGCCATTCCAAAGATATTTTGCGATTGCCCTGCCCTTTGAGCCAATAACATCGAATAGTAACTCACAACACCTAACCCGGAACACGTAACCCGCAACTCGAAATGTGATGATAATCCATTATGTCGTTTGAAAAACAAACAAATCAGGAGTACGAACCTCAAGAAACCACAGAGGAAAAGATCTACCGCCTCCAAATTGGCCGCTGGGGGCTTTTTTTCGTCAGTATCGGATGCCTGGTGATCTTGTCGTGGATATTTGTATTGGGCATATTCGTGGGACAAGGAGCGATCCCGCAATTAAAGGCGGTGGATTATATCCGGGTGGCCGTTCAAGAGGCCAAGATGCTCCACACCCAAACCAAAAAAACGGCGAAAGACCAAGTTCCTACCGAAGCTCAAAAACCGGCGTTGACTTTCTACGAGACGCTGACCCTGGCCAAGCCCAAACAAGCGACAATCCTGCCTGAGGCTGAGGCGAAAGACGCCCTGGGCTTAATAAAGAAGCGTGATCTGGCTACAGAGATTAAGGCCATTGCGGCTGCAGCCAAGAAGGACCAACCGGATAGAGACCGCACTGGGGCCGCCCCCGGGCCCAAAGAAGAAGCGACCAAAAAGACGGCTGAACTAGCCCAACCGATGAAGAAGCCTTTCGTCCACACTAGCGAAGCCAAACCAACTCAGGCCAAATCCAGTCCGGAATCCAAACCAAAAGAAGATAAGCCTAAGAAGACGTCTGACAGGTACTCGGAGGTTATGAAGTTAGCTGCAGGTCTCAGAGAGACCAAACAAATTCCTGAGAAACCTAAGCCCGAATCGATACCCAAAGAGAGTAAATTAAAGAAAGATACTGACAAGTTTTCGGAAATTAGACGGATTGCGGCCTCACTTCGGGACAGCGGCCGTGCGACCGAAGCCACTCCTGATCCCCCGGCTTACGACGCCAAGGCCAAACTGGCGGCATTAAATAAGGACAAACGAACCCAGGAAGCCGCCCTAAAAGACAAAATGGATCGGAAAACGGCCTATGAGAAACCAGCCACCGCCAAAGGAGGTGCCACGGCTGAAAAATCAGGACATCCACCTGGTGGTGACCACTCCTATTATTCCATCCAGATGCTGTCTTACCGCGACTACGACCAGGCGAGAGAGGCAGTGGAGCGCTTGAAGAAAAAGGGATATGACGCTCATATTTATCAGGTGAGCGTACCGGGGCAGGGAAATTATTTTCGCGTCAGATCAGGCCGATTCCCCAACATCAAAGACGCTGAAAAACAAGCGGCCAAGATTAAAAAGACTGAAGGACTAGCCACCTTCATTTACAAGGGGTCAGATTAGACGGATGTTGCGGGTTGCGGGTTACAGTGAGACGTCCGAACCAAGACGTTATTTGATCGGAGAAGACGACCATCGGTTTCATTTTATTTTAATAATCCGCAACCCAAAACCCGCAACCCGAAACCCGCAACCCGAAACTCTCAGCCCGGAACGTAACGCCGTGAACCGAGTTATTCACCATTTAACATCTTTATATATTGGTATATTTCATCTACTCTCGGATTCGCGGTCATGGGTTCCTCACCAGTCAGGACCATACGGGTGAAATCAGGATGTTTGGCCAAGAAATCTACGACCTTCTTGGTATCCCCTTGAGACATAACTAACCACGGGGATTTTTCCATGAGCACCATGTTCAGGTTATACAGCAGGTAATCTCGGTAACTCATGCGGCCACCAGGGTTTTGATTAGACCAAGAGACGTACTCCTGCTGAGTCATGATGCGTCCAGATTCCTTATGTTCCGTATTATACCTCTGGTGTTCCCTATAATTCATGTACATGTCCCGGCCCCAATAATCACGCCAACGCTCATAGTCGGACATGTTCATCACAGGGCCACGATACTCGGCCGAAGCCGAGGTAAAGACCATCACCAATCCCAGCCAGCCCAGAACGATTACCAATCGCTTCATGTGGTTGTCCCTCCGTTGATATTGCGGTTTTGCAGGCCGCGCTGTTTTCCTCCGTCTGCTTACTTTTGACCACGAAGTAATTATAGCCTCTGGAACTGACCAGTCAATCACTCATTATTCCATTTTTTTGGCGGCGCCTCAAATTTGCTCATGATTAATGGTAGCTGTCATCTTTGGTCGGCATGATGACATGACTGGATTCTTCCGAACTTTTCCGATAAAGATTGTAGTTCTCCTCCAGTGCCCGGATGAGGCTGGGGACCAGAGCCACGGGCAAGGCAATTTCCGCCACTATGGGGGCAGTCAATAACACCTTCTCCCCAGGTGTGATTCCTGAGGTATTAAGAGGCGGAACGTCGCAAAACCGGATGGTAAAATCAAACGGACTGTGCATGATTTCACAGTGGTTGGCATAAATCCGGGTAGGCTTTTGATCGTGCCTGGGGATGATTTCCACCATAATCGGTTGATGATTCATCTTGTTTTCTATTGACATGGTAACCTCTGGCCAATTGGTTAATAAAAGGATAAGCAGAAGGGATCAGCATACCTCTGCGGTTTTATTGTCTTCTTCTTTCCTTCTCAAAGACATCTGCGGTCAATAATTGGCAGAGCTTGAGATTTGATAATTGCGTTACTTATAATACCGTAATTTCTTGAAAACGTAAAATGATTTCTTTTAGGGGAAGCAAAATGTAGCCTTCAAGGGTCCGTTCGGATCATTGAGATACTCACTGATGCCGATGATAGTATTATAAAATCAAATAGTAGCTCCTCCAGCAGCCAAGATGGTTATCAATTTGCTTGACTTTTCATGGTTGGTATCTTAATAATAATCCTGCTGTCGGCAAGTACTTCAATTGTAAGTGGTAAGCTTTCAACAATCACCAGGAGTAAGACACGCCGTTACAGGGTCGCCCCAGGCAAACCTGAGATGATGCGTGGCAAGCTATTGACGTCTTGCCTTAAATTGAAGACTGATCGGCGATTAATATTATTCAATAGCCCAAAGAAGCTTTTTATGACCGGACCGGTTTGCCCGCACACCATGGTCCGGTCATTATATTTTCTAAAGTAGCCGCGGGCATTGACGGTTTCAGGCAGGCAGTAATCAAAACGACAAATGGCAGTTTCTATCACCCCTGACTCTGAGGAGGAATAAGGTAAAGTTATGGAAAGGGTCCCCATAACCCGTGAGGGTTACATCAAGCTACAAGAAGAACTCACCCGATTAAAGAAGTTTGAACGCCCCAACAATATCATAGCCATCAGTGAGGCGCGCGCTCACGGCGACATTTCAGAAAATGCCGAGTATGAAGCAGCCAAGGAGCGGCAGTCCTTTATCGAGGGAAAGATAGCGGAATTAGAAACAAGAATATCTTATTCGGAAATCATTGAACCAACTTCCGGCCCATCTGTCCGGGCTATTTTCGGATGCTTCGTGACGGTGGAAAATCTTCGGACGAATGAACAAAAAAGATATAAACTGGTCGGTCCCTATGAATCGGCTCCCGAGGAAGGACGTCTTTCCATATCTTCTCCGATCGGCCGCTCCCTCATAGGACGAGAAGTGGGTGATGAAATAAAGGTAAAGACGCCGGGGGGGTTGCAGGAATTTGAGATCGTTGGTCTTGAGTAGCAGTCAACCGGGCTGGAAGGAATCATTTTTTTATACTTGGTTTTAGTTCTTTGTCTTGGCCCTGGTGATCTATTGATCTATTGATCTATTGATCTATAATGTTAGTCTAGATTTGTTAGCCTTATCAGACGAAACCGTCGGGCGGCTGAGGACGCCGGGGTGGCCTGCTTTTCGCCCTACCATTATACCGGGAGAGGCCCCTGTTTGTCTAAAATATCACAAATTTTTGCAATCATTTCGTCTAATTGGTAAGGTTTTCCGACAAATCCCGCGGCACCTGCATTTTTAACCTCCTCCAATATGTCAGGTGTGGTATAACCACTCGAAATAATAACCTTTACGTCCGGCCTGAGACTAATCAACCGCTGCAGGCAAGCAATTCCTCCCATGCCGGGCATGTTTAAATCTAGAATGACCACCCTGATGTCATCCTTTTCACTACGGTAAATATCCACGGCTTCTTCACCGCTAGCCGCAACGATCACTTTGTACCCGCACGAATCCAGCATATCTTGACCAATTTCAAGAAGAAGTTCTTCATCGTCAACCAGTAGGATCGTCCCTACACTATTCTCCATGTGTCTTTCCTCGTTACTTTTCCACGCTGCCAGGGATCGGTCTTAATCCAGCCGGCGCGCATGACCGGATCAGATCAGTTACTCGAAAATCTTGCCGGCTCCAGGTTGGCCAGACTAATCCTCGCCGCTAAGAGGTCGTAAGCGACTAAGATCCGGGCAAATGACCAAGTTCACCTCGGCTGATGTTTTGGCTAATGTTCACTGCCGGGTTCAAGATTAAAAGTGCCGACCGGCTCGGTTCAGATAAAAGCGCCATCCACGGTTTATTGAACCCGGCTTATTCTGACCTGGGTTCGACGAGTTCGCCTGGCGATTAGTAAACCGCGATCGACAAGCCATGATTAAACCCATATCTTGTTGAAACTTATGCAGAAGCCTGTAAGGTTCATCCAGCTGCGTTCATCTGTGAAATATGCGGATACATTTTTTTATCAGACTAATGAAAGTTGTCGAACTCAGATTACTAGGGACTAACCTATCGAAAATACCACACCCGAGGTCAGAATAACAATACATTTTCACTGGCCATCGGTCAAATTATGCAAAACGAGGCCTGATTGCTGGCTACTCATTGCTTGTTGTTGGTCGTCTGAACGAGTACCGCTAACCGGCGTCCGGCACCAGGTGTTCTCGGACGCGTCAAATATCCTCTTGACCATGCGCAATTCCCGCCCGAATTCAAAAGCCATATAAATCTGGCTTATCCCCTTGACAAACAGCCATCCTATGCTTAATTTATGTTCAAAAATTCTGTATATAACGAAAGTTATATAAGCTGCATAAGTTAAATCACTCTTCAGACTACTAACCCGGTTGATCATTAGAGGTCGGACAAGTCTGGCGGTCCTGAAAAGGTATGAGATATGGCGAAGAAAGACTTACTAGATGTCGAAGATAAAGTTGAACTTTCTTTCAAGAAAGTGGATCGAGCCGAAGTCGCACCAAAAGAAAAGGCAGTGCCCGAAGAGCCTCCGGTGACGGAACCACCAACCGGGGTGGATGCAGTTGACTTGGCCACGGAACTGGCCGCCAAGGAGGAAGAAGCGAAATCGAATTATGACCGTTTGTTACGGGTCTCAGCCGAATTTGAAAACTTTAGAAGAAGATCGGAACGGGACAAAATAGACAATATCAAATTCGCGAATGAAGAGATTATCAAGAAACTTCTACCAATTGTAGACAACCTGGAACGGGCTGTCGATCATGCCAGGAATGACGGTGTGCCGGATAATTTGATGGCCGGAATAGTCTTAACTCTAAACGAACTCAACGGATTGCTGGAAAGATTTGGGGTAAAGTCGGTTTCCGCAGTTGGGGAGAAGTTTGATCCCCAGTTTCATGAGGCCATTGCGCAAGAGATGAATAACACGCAAGAGGACAACACGGTCACCAAAGAATATGAAAGAGGCTACATCCTGCATGACCGGCTGATTCGCCCGGCGAAGGTTGTCGTGTCTAAACGGATACCCAACAATTGATCTGAAAGACTGGTCATCTTAAACAATAAACCCAGGAAATATGTGTTATTAGCGTATCAAGAACCTGGATGACTTTATCGCGCCAAGATGGACCGTCAGGGGTCGGACGAAGCCTAGGGAAAAATGGCATATGAAATTGCCTATTGACCACCGACTTGGACCCCGATACACAATCATCATGGCGGTTAACAATATACCATTTTAAATGAACACAGAAATCTTCAGGTGAGGAGGATAAGGGGATGAGTAAAATTATTGGAATCGATCTTGGAACCACCAATTCATGTGTAGCCATCATGGAAGGGGGCGAACCCAAGGTATTACAAAACGCCGAAGGCGTCCGAACTACGCCGTCGATGGTTGCATTCACTGATAGCGGCGAGAGGCTGGTTGGCCAGATTGCCAAAAGGCAGGCCATCACCAACCCGGAAAATACGGTGTACGCGGTAAAGAGATTGATCGGACGGAAATTTGAGACCGCCGAGGTTCAGCGGGACGTCAAGATTTGTCCTTTCAAAATCGTATCCGGCCCGAACGCCGATGCCTGCATCAAAATCAAAGACAAAGCCTACAGCCCGTCCGAGATCTCGGCTATCGTTCTGCAAAAGATGAAGCAGACGGCTGAAGACTACTTGGGCGAAAAAGTCACCGACGCGGTGATCACTGTTCCGGCCTACTTTAACGATAGTCAGCGTCAGGCCACTAAAGACGCCGGCCGCATCGCTGGTCTGAACGTCTTACGGATTATCAACGAACCTACCGCGGCGTCGTTAGCCTACGGCTTGGACAAGAAGAAAGATGAAAAAATTGCTGTCTTCGATCTGGGTGGCGGCACTTTCGACATCTCCATTCTGGAACTGGGAGACGGCGTTTTCGAAGTCAAATCTACAAACGGCGACACCCATCTGGGCGGCGAGGATTTCGATCAACGGGTGATCGATTTTCTGGCAGATGAATTCCGGAAGGATCAAGGTATTGATCTGAGGAATGACAAGATGGC
>JADFXK010000330.1 GCA_015233625.1 Deltaproteobacteria bacterium
GCATTGCTCAGGAAATTGAGCAGACACTGCAGCAGCCGTTTCCGGTCCGTCACCATGGCCAGGCCGGCCGGCGCCTCCACCTCCAGGGTCAACCTCTTTTCATTGAGCTGGGGCTGGACAGCCTCGACGGCTTCGGCCACCAGTTCATCCAACATCAACTTCTCCGGATAGATACTGATCCGGCCGGCTTCGATCTTCGAAATGTCGATAACATCGGTGATCAGATTTAGCAAGTGCATGGCCGAACGGTAAACTCGGGCCAAATTATCCTCCTGCTCTTCGTTCAGGGCCCCGGATAACCCGTGCAGGGTCATGCCGGTGAATCCGATGATGGTATTGAGCGGCGTCCGCAGTTCATGGGACATGGAGGCAATGAACATGGATTTTAGCCGGTCCAGTTCTTGAAGCCGGATATTGGCTTGACTCAATTCCGAGGTGCGCAGTCTGACCAGGTCCTCCAGATGATCGCGATACCTGACCAGCTCTTCTTCGGCTTGTCTCTTCTGCAGAATAACCAACGCGCTGGTCACGAAGGCGCTAATGTGTTGGGAATCATCCTCGGTATAATCGTCTGCCTTATTGGCTACGGCCGTGAAAGCGAGAATCCGGCTTTGATTGAAAATGGGAACAACCAGTAACCTGTGAAGATTAACGTGCCCGGCAGGGATTCCTTTCTTACCCGGAAGTTCAGATTGATAGTCGTTGACGATCAGCACCTTTTTCCGTCGGACGGCCTCGCCCCAAAGTCCGGCTTGGGCAATCGGAAATTCAATCGGGCCATAATCCACATGACAATCACTCATGACTTCATTCGACCAGGAATGAACGGTCAAGATAGTTTCTTCTTCATTGAGGAAGCCAAAGAAGCCATAACTGCTAGTGGTCATGGCCACGGTCTCGGTCAGGATATGGTCGCATAGACGCCGGGAGCTGACATCGACCATGCGGGCGATTTCCCAGATCGCCTTGAGCCGCCGCATCAAATATTCTTGTCTTTCTTCTGCCAGCTTACGTGCCGTGATGTCGGCAAAAGAGGTAACTGCGGCATATGGTTTATCCTCGCCTGATTTCCAAAGCGGTTCGGAATTAATGGAGATCCAGGAAAGCACTCCATCTGGTCTCCGTACGCCCATGATCTTATTGTGGACGGGCTTCCCGGTCCGTAGACTGACCATGGCGGGGTGCATAGTCCCAGGAAAAGGAGAGCCATCTTCTTGAACACAATTACCGGTTAGATCATCGGAAGTACGGCCCATAAGCTGATCCTCGGGCTGTCCCAATATCTGGACGGCGCTGGCGTTAAGAGCGATGATCTCGCCACTTGCTCGTTGCAGACAGATTCCTTCAGCCATGGCGGACACAATCGAGCGATAGCGTTCCTCGCTTTCGCGCAGCGCCTCCGCAGTACGCTGACGTTCGGCGATATCTCGCACCAAGGCCAGGTTGTAGCCATGCCCGTCATACTCAAAATAATTGGCGCTTATCTCCACCGGGAAGATATGACCATCCTTGGCCCGGTGACGTCCTTCGAAGGTGAACGAGCCATGTTCCTTGAGATCATGCCAATGGGCGGGCCAACGTCCAACCGGATAATCAGGATCAACATCAGCCACACTCAGGCCGAGCAGTTCATCACGGTTATATCCCAATCCACGACAGGACTCTTCATTGACATAGAGGAAGCGGGCGTACTCATCGATCAGATAGGCTGCGTCGTGCACCTTGTTCAGAGCTAAATTCATCAGGGCCAGACTTTGTTCAGCTTCCTTGTTCTCGGTGATATCGCGGGCGATCTCGAGGAGCCGATAAATGCGACCGGCCACATTGCGCACCGGGATCAGAGTGGTGTGGAAATACCGAGGTCCGACCGGTAGATTGAGCTTCTGTTCATAATCACACAACTTGCCCGCCTCCATACACCGCCGATAATCGGCGATAACTGCTTCGGCCAGTTCTTCGGAAAAAACATCTTCGACGAATTTGCCGGAAGCCTCGGAGTTGGGAATCCCCATTGCTTTCTCCGCGGCAGGGTTAAAGCCGGCAAATTTGAAACGGCCATCCTCGGTCATATCCAGAAGGAAAAGGCAATTCGAAGTGTTGTCAAATACCTCCTTGTAGCGTTGTTCACTCTCCCGGAGCGCCTCCTCGGCCCGCTTCCGCTCGGTGACGTCGCGGATTATGCCCCGGTATCTGATAACCTTTCCTTCTTCGTCCTTCTCCGCGGTCAAAGCGCAATGAGTAAGCATCGTCGTGCCGTTCTTTCTTTTGACGGCAACCTCGTATTCGCCGGTGCCCACTGAATTTATAAATGCAAGTATCCGTTTTCGATCCAGAGGATCCGCATAAACATCCTTTGCTAAATCCAGACACAAGACGTCCTCTTTTGTGTCATACCCGAACATCATGACACCCTTCTTGTTCATTTCAAGAATTCTTCCAGCCGGGGAGGTCATAAAGAGCCCGTCGAAGGACTCTTCAAAGAGATCCCGGTACTTCCTCTCGCTCTTCTGCAAAGTGTCCTCTGCCCGCTTATGGTCGGTGATATCGCGCCCAATTGTTGAGGCGGCGACGATCTGGCCTTCTGCATCTCGGATGGGTGAAATGGTGAGCGACACATGAATAGATTGACCGTCTTTCCTGCAGCGTACCGTTTCATAGCGCTCGACATGCCGGCCCGACTTGATCTTTCCAAGAATCCGCGGCAGTTCGTCTACGCGTCCAGGCGGGACCAGGATTGATATCGGCCGGCCGATCACCTCGCTCGCAGTGTAGCCGTAAATCCTTTCAGCGCCTTCATTCCAACTCATTATGATGCCGTCCAGGTTCTTGCTGATAATGGCATCGTCGGAAGACTGGACAATAGCCGCCAGTTGGGCCATCCTCTGTTCTGCGTGTTTGCGGGCGGTAATGTCCGTCAGTGTTCCGATGTAACCGCAAACGGCCCCTGTCGCTTCAAATTCGGCCACCGCCTCACCGATCACCCAGACAACTTCACCATTCGGCCTGAGAATCCGATATTCGGAGTGAAAGGTCTGACCGGCTGCCTGCGCCTCATTCCATGTTTTCACCACTCGCGACCGGTCATCGGAAAGGATTGTCTGCAACCATTCTTGTTGGTTCATTTCCATGCGGTCGAGGCCGGTTATTTGATGCCAATAATCATTGGTGAAGATAAATTGCTCCGCCGCATCAAGCTGAAAAATGCCTACCGGGGCTATCTGCGTCAGGGATCGGAAGTGCTGCTCCCGGCGGGCCAATTCATGGGTACGGGCCTGAATCTCCATTTCTTGGGTCTCATACAGCAGGGCATTCCGCAAAATTAAACCCACCACCGGAGCAAGAATATCCAACAGCCGAAGCAAATCACCCGTCCGGTGCATTTCCAGCAAATGTAACATGAGCAGGACACCGACCTGATTCGACCCAACCCGGAGAGGCAAGGCAATGACCGCGTTACTTTGCATATTCCTCAAAAGAATTTGGACCTCGGATGGAGCGTCGGCCGACTCCCATAGAGTGCACTTCTCGACCCCGTGGCACAGCCGGGCCAGGGCTTCGAGTTCTTCAAATTTATACCTGGTGTAGTGTCGCTCGGGGGTAACGCTGACCAGACGGTGAGTAGGTTTTCCAGACGTAGATAAACACTGCAACAATAATACGGTCCGGCCGCCCACCAACTCCCGGATCTGCCGCGTCAGGTAGGTCCCCATTTGACCCGGATGATCTGAATAGCGCAAGATGTTCTCCAGTATATCCATGATCGTGAACTGGAGTGCCGCGACGTCCTGTGAAGCGGTGAAGTCCCGGTCAGGCATGGCTTTTAATCCTCTCATAGGCCGTCCGCAGGCCCCGTGACAACGGTTCCAGCCTCACAGGCAGAATTTCAAAAAGCAATCCGGTATAGTCCGAGACTTCGGCCGGCAGTGCCTGGGGAATGAGTATCAGGCCGTTATCCGGATAAATCATTTTATTATGCATTTCGATCATGACATCACGCGCGTTTTTCCCGAGCAGATCCAGTTCATGTTCAAATATCTCCGGCCGGCGGATCGTCCATTCCGGCATTATGGACTCAATGTATCGAAAAGGAAAGTCAATCATCCCGGCGGATCACAGGACCCCAATCTCATTACGAAAAATTGAGCAGGCAATCCCAGTGGTCAAAAATGAGACGGCGGTCATTTGCTCTACTTACCGGTGTCCTGAACTGTTTGGCAAACAACTTGAATCAATTCCGGAGGAGTGTCCCAAGACACGTCCGCGGAGGAGGTGGCCAGGATGAAATGTGGATCTTCGGCCCGATCGGCCAAAATTCCGGCACATTGGACCTGAAGTTGCTCCGGACTCTGCTGATGGAACGTGGGACCGTCGAGGTTGCCCAACAACACGGGTGTGTCGCCGATACCTTCGCGCGCTTCAGCTAAGGAATCGCGGGAGTCCACCACAAAGCCGATCACATTGGGCAGGGCAGTATAGTCCTTGATAAACGGTGCCAGGCGGTTGCCACCATGATGCATCACAATTGGCCCTCGAATCTCACGAAAGGCCTCCGTCATGGCCGGCATCGCCAAATGTTGGACCACTCGCGGCGACATCACGGTGGGGTTGCAAAACATCGCGGGAAAAACCAGAAATGCTGCCCCGTCATCCAACAAGGCATTGCCCCAGCGGATAAAAAAACGACAACTCCACTCCAGCACTTCCCGCGCCGCCCGCTCGTCAAAAAGCAGGGCGTCATACCAGGCATCTAAACCCATGATCAGCGGCGGCAAATCCACCGGGCTGAGGATGATCCCGGCTATGGGGACCTCCCCGCGATACAAAGCGGCCAGACGCCGCACGGCCTCACGCAAGAATAGCAAGCGGGGATGGGCGTCAATATCCGGAAGGGGGATGGAGGCGGCTTCATTGGCCGAGCCGGCCAGCGGACGGGTCAGGTTAGGGGGTTGATGATCAAAATAGGCCGCCTCACTGCCAAATGCCTCGCCCAGCGCAGTCAGGACAAAGGGACTGAACAACAAATCGGGTTGGAACATTTCACGTACGGCACACTGACCTTCTACATAAGCCTCAGGATCGGTGTAGTACCGGCGCAAAGGACAGCCGG
>JADFXK010000331.1:0-2483 GCA_015233625.1 Deltaproteobacteria bacterium
CTGAGAAAATTGCCAACGCAATCATTTTGGTACATCAACTCACGAATTGTGGAACGTTACTTCTCGATTCTAAATTCAGGACCGGGTCTCGACATTGGCCTGCGTCTGGCTTAAGTTAATGACATTGACATGCAACCAGGAACACGGACGATGCAACATTCAGGACATGGCGGCAATATCTTACAATTGGCCCGACGGGCGGGACGAAGCCCTCGGGAGATTCTTGACTTTTCGGCCAACATCAATCCCCTGGGCCCGCCCGAGTGGTTTCGGGGTGTGGTCAGCCGGGCTCTCGACGCGGTGGTCCATTATCCGGACCCGGAGTATTCCAGCCTGGTCGAGGCCGTGGCCTCCCGGTACGGCGTCGCCCCGGAAGAGGTCATCGTGGGCAACGGGTCCACCGAAATCCTGAATCTCATTCCCCGGGTGGTTCGGATGGGTCGCTCCGTGATTCCCGTCCCGGCCTACAGCGAATACGCCGGCGTGGTTGAGGCGGCCGGTCTGCCGGTAGCCCCTTTTTACTTACGGGAACAAACGGGTTTTCGTCTCGATGCCGAGGCCTTAAGCTCTGAAATAGAAGTTCGGGACCTGGTCTTCATCTGCCGCCCCAACAACCCCACCGGTCTGATTTGTTCGGCCCAGGACGTCAGATATCTGGCCGCCCGGCACCCCGACTCGCTCTTTGTCGTTGATGAGGCCTTTGGTGACTTTGTCCCTGGTTTTGAAAGCCTGACGCTCCATCGCCCGCCCAATGTCCTGGTCCTTTTGTCGCTGACCAAAATCTTCGCCATCCCCGGTCTCCGGCTGGGCGTGGCCGTGGCCGATCCGGATTTAGCCGCGGCGGTTAAGTCCCTGGCCCCGACCTGGTCGGTCAACGTCATTGCCCAGGCCGTGGGGGAAGCGGCCTTACAGGACGGCGAATATGTGGCCCATTCCCGGGAGCTGGTCCAGACCCAACGGGCCGCGCTTCAGGCTGAGCTGGCGACCATACCGGGCCTTAAGGTTTATCCTGGGACGGCCAATTTCCTGTTGCTCCGGCTGGATCACCCCGATCTCACCGCCGCCAAACTGGCCGCCCGGATGCTCCATCGCGGCGTGGCTATCCGGGTTTGCGACAACTTTATGGGTCTTGATGAGCGGTATTTCCGGGTGGCGGTCCGAACCGCCGAAGATAATCTACGGCTGGTCGCGGCCCTGGAGCAATCATTACACCTGGCCAAACCCGTCCCCGCCAAGCGGCCCACTCCGGCCGTGATGTTTCAAGGCACCAGTTCCAATGCTGGCAAGAGCCTCCTGACCGCAGCCATGGGCCGGATCCTCCTCCAGGACGGCTGGCGGGTGGCCCCGTTTAAGGCCCAGAACATGTCGCTCAACTCCTTCGTCACCCGGCAAGGGGGCGAGATGGGCCGGGCTCAGGTGGTCCAGGCGCAGGCCTGCCGCTTAGAACCAGACGTCCGGATGAATCCCATCCTGCTCAAACCCAACAGCGACACCGGCAGCCAGATCATTGTCATGGGCCGGCCGGTGGGAAACATGAACGTCATGGACTACGTCGGGTATAAGCCCACCGCGTTTGAGGCGGTCAAGGCCGCATACGACGACCTGGCCGGGGAATACGACGTCATCGTCTTAGAAGGGGCCGGCAGTCCGGCCGAAGTCAATCTCAAGCATCACGATATCGTCAATATGCAGATGGCCAGATACGCTAAGGCTCCGGTTCTGGTGGTCGGGGATATTGACCGGGGCGGGGTGTTTGCCGCGTTTGTCGGAACGATGGAGGTCTTATCGCCCTGGGAGCGGGATTTGATCGCCGGATTTGTGGTCAACCGGTTTCGGGGGAACCAGGATTTACTGGCCGACGCCCTGGACTTTACCCTGCGCCATACCGGTCGTCCCGTCCTGGGGGTGGTGCCCTATGTCCATCAACACGGATTGCCGGAAGAGGACTCGGTCAGTTTCAAGCAGGGATTATTCGATCTTTCGGCCCCGGCGGCCGAGGCCGATGCGGTGGATCTGGCCCTGATCGACCTGCCCCATGTGTCCAATTTCACCGACTTCGATGCCTTCCGGATCGAGCCCGATGTCCGGTTGCGGATCGTCCGGAGCGTGGCCGAACTGGGCCGGCCGGATGCGGTGATTCTGCCGGGCAGTAAGAACGTCATCGGCGACCTGGCCTATCTCCGCCAGACCGGACTGGACGCCCAGATCAAGCACTTGCGTCAGGCGGGCCGGACGCAAGTGGTCGGTATCTGCGGCGGGTTTCAGATGATCGGGGCTTCGGTGGATGATCCGCACCGGCTGGAATCCTCGGACGGCCGGACCATCACCGGACTGGGCCTGCTCCCGGTGACCACGGTCCTGGCTCAGGAAAAGACCTTGACTCGGGTGTCCGGGCAGCATCTGGATTCGGGCTGCCGGGTGCATGGGTATGAAATCCATCACGGTCTGACTAAGACGCCCGACCTGGCCCCGGTGGTCCAGAC
>JADFXK010000331.1:2573-5097 GCA_015233625.1 Deltaproteobacteria bacterium
CCGATGAATTCCGCCGCTGGTTTATCGACCGCCTGCGGGTGCGCCGGGGCTTACCGGCCAAGGGTGCGGTCATGGCCGGCTACGACTTAGAAGCGGTCCTGGATAAGCTGGCCGATGTCGTCCGGGCTAGCCTGGATCTGGATTATATCTATAAATTGATGGGGTTGGGGTGAGGTGGGGGTTGCTCGTTACAGGTTGCTTGTTGCTCGTTGGCGGGGCTTTTCTTAGATCCGATTATCGTCAAGAGTCAATAGCCTACAGCGGTCGGGATGAACTAACCAAGACATTCAATGAGTAACTTCAGTTATCATCTTCCTCTTGATCATTTGACAGGTTTACGCCTCTGAAAGAAAGTCTCAAGTCTCTAATGAGTTCCGTCGCCTCTTGAACTTGATCCTTCCTAACCATCAGTCTTGTTGGCAATGCAAGCGGTTCCATGTAACCAAAATGTTCACCCTGGAAAAAATAGACGATATCTGTAGTATCCAGTATGGATTTGATGATGGCGATGTCGGCGGGATTGAAAGTACCCAGGACCTCATCGTAATCAACAAATTCCGGAGCGGGTACAGCAGGGAGTGCATCCACTAGTCGCACATCACATTCAGCGCACGTTGTGAAGCCTTCTCTGTATTCTGATTTGCATATCGGACAGAACATCGGTTTTACCTTTAGTCACTAAAACCCGCTTTTTTACTGACAGCGGCAAGGAATTTTGGAAATTTGATGGCAACGAAGTTTGGGGAGAAGCATTTGTTGAAAGTTTAAGTTTGCACCAGTTTTTAAGTGAACAAGAGCGGAAGTTGGGCCGCACCTGATTCTTTCCGGTACTGGGGTTTTAAGCCCAACTCCACGAAATCTTTAAAGCGTCGTCTCAGAAAAAAAAATCGTCCGTGAGGGGGGTTGTAAGCGGTAACCGGCCCGTGAGTAGCAATGACGCAAAAGAACGTAATAAGAAAATTTAATTGAAAGATTAAATACATATCTATATGACAATTACCAAACCTAAGACGGTGTTCGATTGTGACAAAACTCTTCATGGGCACTCTGTATTGGCATCTTGATTGCGAAATTCCTTTTGGCACAGTGAATTCCGTCCGATTACCCTAAATATGTCCATTTTGTACTCTACGCCAAAAACCGAGGTTTATGGCACAGCAATGCCTGTTTGAGCCTTGTTACTTTTTTCTGCACCGATACTACTCACGGGCCGTGTTGTAATTAATGCTTGAATTTTCCTTTTCTCCCCAAGATTAGAAATTAATGTGGTGTTCAACCATCTCTGTTGTTCCGCCCCGCTAATACTCATATCTGAGTTGATAACGATAAAAATTTACTCTCCAACTCCCCACGATTATAAAATATACTACTCCAAACAGTTCTCTTCTCCCGTCAAGTGAACAAGATCCAGAGACTCAGGATTATATGCCCCTAAGATGTTTAAACGTTTACCCCCTGAGTTTGTTCGAATTACTGGTGGATGCATAGGGTCTCCCCAGCAAAGACCAGGAATGTTTTGGTGAATCAAGTGCATCCCACTTAACAAATAGCGACACGCCACGCCGTTAGACCTTTCCGTAGGGTGTCTTATACCACCCAAAGTAGACCATGTGGGCTTCATGTCAGGATTAGGCCTGCGCGGCGAGGGCGTGCAGCTCGTATTATCCTTTTATCAGGGCAATACTGCACAGTCAACAATTAAGAATGTAATGGCTATATAAAAACATCTATTTATATTATTTTTTATTTATTTTATCTGTTACATAACAGGCGCCTTGAAAAGCCATTCTCGACTAAACACCTTTTTACAACCAGCCGTTAGAGGAATACCTTTAGATTAGCCAGCCCATCCCACCCTCCCCACTCATTGATCACCCTTCCCAATTCTTCGCCGTGATCTGGCAATACTGCATCGAGTAAGCCGGGTTCCGGTGCCCGAACTGGCGTTGCACGGCCGTGACATTCCAGGTCTTCTCACTGACTTGCTTACCCATTATGCGCCGAACAGCGACACGCAAATACAAGTCTTGTAGAAAAGATCAAGGACGCATTGGGCAGCGTCCAAGCCGGAGACTCTTCCCTTTGTCAAAAATTCTGGTATTATTGCATCAATCTGGTATAATGAAGCTGATTTTTCTTTCCGGTATTGTCGGCTGGCAAAGACCTTATGGAGGGCAATGTCACCTAATTGTCCATGATTATCTCAAAATAGACCTAACCAGATGAACAAAATGACTAAATATGAAATTGACGACCCGCTGTTTGATCAAGAACACGGAGTCTTAAAAAACAAGCTCGGGATCACGGATAACGAAGAGCTGCAAAAAATCGAAACACAGCACCTTGTAGAAGCCTATGAACAAGCTGCCCTGGCGTATTCGGAGCGCCACGCCTTTACAGAACAAGACATCCGCTATCTTCACAAACTGTTTCTGGGCGAAATTTACGATTGGGCGGGAAACTCAGGGCAAACGCATCAAACTTTTTTGATTGGCGATATACTCTAGCCTGGACAGGGTCTTTA
>JADFXK010000332.1:0-4607 GCA_015233625.1 Deltaproteobacteria bacterium
CCCTACCATCACAATGCCCGTTATCTCAGGGATATGCTCCAAGAGTTTAAGACCTTTTCCAAGGGCAAGTTAAAATTTGAATTCATTGATCCAGGCACTGACCCGAAGAGCGAGGAACAGGCCAAACGTCTGGGTGTGCCGCCCGTTCAAATCAACGTCATGCGAAAAGATAAATTCGAAGTCAAACAGGTCTACATGGGGATGGCCTTCCTCTACCTGGATAAATCGGAGACCATCCCGGTGGTCAAAGGCTCCGGAGGCCTGGAATACGACATCACCTCGACGATCAAGAAATTGACCACGGATAAGACGGTGAAGATCGGATTGCTGGCGCCTCAATCCTCGCCCATGATGGGTCAGGGGGGACGTGCTTACAACCGGCTGAGCCAACTGCTGGCCAAGAACTATCAGGTCAGTCCACTGACCCTGGATAAGGAAAAGCCGATTGCCAAAGATCTGGACCTTCTCATCCTGGCCGGGCCGGAACAGCCGTTGGAACCCTGGCAGGAATATCGCCTGGATCAGTTCATCATGGGCGGTGGAAAGGTCGCCTTCTTTATCGAAAAAGTCAATGCCAACCTGCAGTACAGTATGGCCCGGACGGTAAATAAGGAAATGGACCCGTGGCTGGAGAATTATGGGTTCAAAGTCAATAATGATCTGGTTATCGACGTCAAGAATGCCAGAATTACCATCCAGCAACAGAGCGGAGGCATGACCATCGCCAATATGGTCAATTACCCGTTCTTTCCGGTGATCAGCGAATTTCCCAAGGACAGCCCTATGGTGAGGGACTTAAGTGACCTGACCTTGTTTTTCACTTCGTCTATCGAAAAGTCTAAACAGGCCGGTGAGCAAGTCGTGTTTACTCCAGTGGCAAAGTCTTCAAATAATTCCGGGGTGATGTCCGAGCCATTCGCTATTGACCCTTACCAGAAGTTTTCCAGAGAGCAATTTAACTCCGGCGCCAAAATCCTGGTGGCCAACGTTACCGGCACCTTTAAGTCTTATTTCAAGGACGGACTGCCCAAGGATATCAAAGAAGATAAGGAACGGCTCAAGGAAGGCAAGAAAACCAGGCTGGTGGTGGTGGGCGATGCCAGAATACTGGAAGACGAGTATGCCTCCGGCCGAAGCAACATGGTGTTTATCCAGAACGCGGTGGATTGGTTGGCTCAGGAAGAAGATTTGATCGCCATCCGGTCCAAGGGTGAAGTGATGGCTCCGCTGACTGAGGTCTCCGACGGGGCTAAGATATTGATAAAGTATGTCAACGTGATGGCCGCCCCGATCTTGTTTATTATTTTCGGGTTGATTTATTGGCAGGCCAGAAAACGAAGGGCCAAGGAGGTGCTCTAAATGAAAGGCAAAATCATTATTCTGTGCGCAGTTGTGGCGATCTTGGGGGTAATCTATTTTGTCAAAAGTCAACCTCCGGCTCCGACTAAATCTGAAGGAAAGTTTCTGGCCCTTGATTTTGACAGAGTCACCGGTCTCACCCTGACCGGTAAAGGTCGGGCTATCTCCCTGGTTAAGGCAGGAGATAAATGGCGCCTGGAAAAGCCCATATCCTATCTGGCCGAGCAAGCCATGGTGACGAATTTTATTAATGAGCTAAAAAATATGCCGGCCGGCGAGGTCATCTCCAGCGACGAGAAGAAATACGGCCGGTTTGAGACGGATGAGGCCGGCGGCACTAAGGTGACCTTTCTTAACGACAAAAAGGAAGTGCTGGCTGAATTCCTTGTCGGCAAAAGCAGCCCGGACGATACCTTAACCTATATCCGGAAAAAAGATTCCAAAGATGTCGTCATGTCGGCCGGCCGCCTGAATGCGTTTGTGAAGAGGCAAGTCGATGATTTACGGGACAGGACCATTATCGATTTTGAACCTGCTCAACTGGCCGGATTGTCATTTACCTTTCCCGATGAGCATTTCGGCCTGGCGCTGAAAGACAAAGACTGGCAGGTGATAAAAAACGGCAAGTCCCAACCGGTGGTCAACAAACCGGCGGTGGAGGCGCTGACCAGCCTCCTGAGCAAGTTTAGGACTTCGGAGTTCCACCAAAAACCGGCCGAAGTTGACTTTAAGGCGCCGGACTTGACTTTAAGCCTGATCCTTAAAGATAAGTCGGAAAGAAAGCTGCAATTTAAGTCGGATGAAAAAAAGGAAAAGTACTTCGTCAAGGTTGATAACAAAGAACCCGTTTTCATCGTCTTTAAACAACCTGTAGCCGGTATTTTCAACAAATCCCAGGATTACCTGGAAATCAAAGCACCAACTGCGGCCCCGGGAATGATGCCGGGAGCGGCCGGCCCCCCAGGTGGAGGCCAGATCATTCCTATGAAACCCGGACAAGGACCGATGATGAAGCCCGGAAGCCAACCAGGTCCGATGATGAAGCCCGGAGGTCAACCCGGCGGCCCGGCTGTTGGTCCTGTTCCTCCGGGAGCTAATGCGGGACCCGGGGTCATCAAGCCCGGACCACAAAGGCCGGCACAGGGGACAAAACCCGGTCCGGCCAAGCCGGGGCAGGCTGTAACCTCCGGCCAGGTGAACAAGAAAGCGCCTGAAGCAGCTAAATCCGAACAATGATCAAAATCTGACCAATACGGGGTAAGCATCAGCGGTCAGCTTTCAGCCATCATCAAAAAACAACACCCTCATCGGCCAGGTTTCGGTCCAACCGGCCAGGCCGGGAGGGCAGGGCACCAACTTGTTGTTGGCTGACGGCTGATCGCTGGTTGCTTACAATCCCGTACCTTCAACCTACACCCGACCCGAAAACACTGCTTAAACATGACTAACTCATTTACCCGGCCCGGGGCCCGACCCTGCCGGGTGCGGTGTATTTTTTCTCAGCCCGGGACAAGACCTTAAATATGCCGGAAATACTAAGCTGCATCCCCGTCCTTCGGATGGATTTGAAGCATCAGATATCCGTCGGGAGCCAGGCTAGTGGCCAGCATGACCATGTTGATGTCACCATGCTCCGTAAAGCTGCTGACTTGTCTATTGGCCGGCTCAAGCCAGAAGTTTTCAATGACTTCAACCAACGGCTCATACTGCATCAGTATTTCGATCTGCCGGCTCAGCCGTTGACCACTTTGGAAATTGTCTGGTGTTGTTTCAATCAGCCGCCGCATCCTGTCCAGAGCGTGCAACCCAATAGACAGCCCCAGTTCACGAAAGGCCAGGCGATAATCCGCGGGGGCCAGCAATGAATTGGCCCACGTCCGAGCCTCTAAGCCGCGGAGTGAGGCGTCCAGTAAAGCGGTCAGGAGATCGGCCTGCGGCAAAGCTCCGGCGGCGATCATCTGGGCCGCTCTGTACCCATCAGATAAAAGCCCGCCTAAGCCCAGAAGGTCATCCGTGGCCCAATCCTTTCCGTGGCAGACAGCAACCATGTCATCGATTTCCGTGGTTAAATCCAAAGACGCATCCCCATCTCCCATGGCCCCGGCCTGAAGTTCATGATAGGTGATCAGTCCATCGAGCGGGTCGTGATGCCCCATGGCCGCGACGAGAGGATAGGACAGATCAATGCTCATCTTCCAGTACATCCGTCTCTGACCTCCGGGCCTTGGCACATAGGTGAATTTGGCATGGGCCGTTTTGGCCAGCTCAATCGCCCACCGATTGTAGGTCGGATCTCCGGTGACTGTGGTGACGCGATTCAGGGCGTGCATCCACTTCGTCAGGTAGTGGTAATATTGTCCGTCGCGATCCCATTCCAATTGCTCATTGAACGGATCATCGGGACGGCGTTCGTCCATGATCTTGCCGATCCTCAAACCCCCGATGACCGGGTGCTGCTCCCCCTCTTGTTCATCGAGGCCACTGATCCAGCCCGCCCGCCGGCCGTCCGGACGGTGGCGACCGAGGATTCTATGGACCTGATCGACAAGTAACAAGGCCAGGTTTTTATAACTTTCATCATTCGTTTGACGATACAGCCCCAGGAAGTTGCACACGGCAAAAGCATCAGTCCACAGGTAACGTCGTTGAACCCCTCCCGCCGAGGCAATTCCGGTCTGTCCGGCAAATTCATTCATGAGTTTCGCGGCTATGGAAAATCTTAGCTCTTCTTTCGTCTGCATCGTCTTGCCCTCCTGTTCTTCCGAACGATAGCCGGTCTGAAATTATCCTTGACATTAATCTGCCTTTATGATAATTTTTCTCAATGACTCAGGATGACGACAAACGCCCAGATAGCCTCAAAATAGATAACCTCAACATCGATGACCCTCGGATAGACGACCTCCGGCGCGCCTTTCGCCGTTTAGGTCTCCGCCTTACCCCCCAGAAAGTAACCGTGTGGCGGCTATTTTCCGACTCGACCAAAGGTTTAACCCTGCCGGAGGCCTGCCGCGCCCTGCAAGAATACGCCATAGGCCAGGCTACTGTCTATCGAGTGGTTAACTCTTTATGTGAATTGGGGTTTTTGCTGCATATTCACGGTCCCAACGGTGAGCACCGTTACCTGGCCGGCCACCCCGGGCACGTTCATCATTTGATTTGCCGCTCCTGCGGTCATGTCCGGGAAGTGACCGACTGTGACCTCTCAACCCTGGAAAAGCTCCTGGCCGCCCAGACCGGTTTTGCCG
>JADFXK010000332.1:4637-5028 GCA_015233625.1 Deltaproteobacteria bacterium
TGGCCGGTGCCCCCGCTGCGGCCCTCCGCCAGGCTGATGCTCGATCTTTTCCAGTATGAGGAGCTTCGCCCCGGCTGATTCCCTGGCCTGCGCCTTTACCCAGGGTCATCGAAGCGCCACCTCCATTGGGATCTAAAAAGGACAATTTTGACCGTTCGAGGTATACGTCGGGATCTATTTTACCGGCCTAATTTTTCCAATTAATAATAATTTTTCTCAATAACTATGGAAACCACTCATCCCGTCCCTTGTTCTGAAACAGACGACTGCCGGACCGTTACCGAAAACCAGCCCATACCTTTCTCCCCCTTGGGCTGGTCCGTGTGGCGGCGTCTGGCTCTTGCCGCGGGTGCCTGCGCCGTTTTGTGGGCGGTGGTCCTGTTAGTCCTGG
>JADFXK010000333.1 GCA_015233625.1 Deltaproteobacteria bacterium
GGTTGGGCCACCATCCTAATACCCCGTAGGGGTTACCCAATCTAGCCCAGGGTCAGCGAAGCGCCACCCTGGGTGCATGGTTCCAATACGCGCACACCCCTAACTTAATGACATGACTATCAATCCGGAAAGGGCGCCGAAGCCGGTGCGGCGAATAAATATATGCACGAAATGTCGATTGCGCAAAGTATGTTGGAGATTGTCTTCGAGGAGGCGGCCAAGAATGGGCTGGCCCAGGTGACCAGGATAGGGATTACGGTAGGCAAGATGTCCGCGGTGGTGCCGGCGTCGCTGCAGTTTTGCTTTGAAATCCTGACCAAAGACAGCCCGGCGGAAGGAGCGGTCTTAGACATCGAGGAGCTGCCCATCCGGGGCCGGTGCCGGACCTGCGGCCAGACTTTTGACTCGGACGGCTATTTCTTTGCCTGCCCGGCCTGCCAGGGCAACGATGTCGAGCTGGTGTCCGGTCAGGAACTATACATCAAGGAAATCGAAGGAGAATAGGCCGGGGCGACCAAGGTCAGCGCTCGGGTTTCTTTTTCTTGCCTAAGTATTCCATCATATAGGCCATGATCAATAAGAACCCAGCCAGGATAATGCCGAAGACGAGGTTGGCCTTGGGGTAGAAAAACCGCATCATCAAAACACCAAATGGGATGGCTACGATCAGCCGGATGAGAAACTTGATCTTAGGGTCCATAATTCATCAATCTCCATATTTCGGGGTCGGCTGACCATTTGTTGCAGTCATCTGCCCCCGAGGCGCATTAAGGCCGGCTGCCGATATCAATCGCCTGCCCACTCCGATCTAATTAGATTTTTCCCTGACTTCAAAATCGGCTGTTCTCTTATCCTTCTTTTTCCCATAGCTGAGTTCTGCGGTTGCCCTGTAAACGCCTATCTTTATGTCGTTGGGAAAGGTAAAAGAGGTGTCGCAGACCCAGGTACCGGGTTTGAAGTCGAATTCCGTTTCGTTTTCATAGATGATCTGATCGCCCAGGGTGATTTTCCGGATGATTTTCCCCGGTAAGGATTTCAAAGCGGGGCATAGTGCGTACCTGATCCTCAGATTTATCTTTTCTCCCGGAAACACCAGAGTCGGGGTGACGTCCATCTGCTCAAGGACAATCATGCCCTGCTCATAAAATGAGTAACAGGAATATTTTCCCGAAGTCTCATCAGGAGACGCCTCGATGCTGCAACCTTCCTTGTGGGGAAAGACTTGAACTACAGCCCGTGACACCTGGGCACATCCCTGGAGTCCCAACACCATCAGGATGAGCCCGGCAAAAAGGGTTTGGGCCAAGATCAGGCCGGTTCTTCGGGGCACATGTTGACTCTGAATATCCATCCGTTATTCCTTGTTGTTTGCTCGTTAGAGGGACAGTCGGGATTCCGGGGACATCTATGCTTATCTAAGTTTGGTGCGGACTCCTGCAAATACTGCCGGTTGGCTCTGGTAATATCAATTGTAATATCAAAAGGAATAGAGAAGTGTCAATCCATTTGTGAAGAGTCCACCAGGCAAACGCATGAAATATTCCTGAGCCGGTTAAACCCGAATACCTCCTAAGCCGCGGACTGGTTTACCCGGTCGGTTTCCCCTGTCGTCTCATCCATCCCTTAATCTGCTGAACCGTGGCAAAAAAACGATGTCTTATTTTGATGAGGCGAAGTCGCCGAACTAAGGTATTTCCAAATATAGAATTCAAGGAGCGGGTCCTTCGACGGATTCATGATTAACGCTTTGGCGGCGTTAACTGGAGACCCTTCCCACCTGGGTAAGCCAAAAACGCGAGGGGTCGACTCTGTGAACATACTCTTGGCGTGTCATTATAATGTTATACTTCCAGGCCGCTGAGAATATTTTTGAGGACGCGCGCGGACGCCTGCAATTTCTCAATCTCAGATTGATTCAGGTGGGCTTTTAATACTCTTGCGATGCCTGACTTATTCAACAGGCCTGGGACACTCAAGCACACATCGCTGATGTCGTAATAATTGTCGACCCATGTGGATACCGAATGAATACTGCTTTCGTCGCGCAAAATGCTGCTTATGATTTTGACCAGCGCCAGACCAATGGCAAAATTAGTTACCCCTTTTTTTTCGATGACCTGGTAGGCGGCGGTTTTGACATTTTTAAAGATATCATTTCGTTGCTCATCCGAACAATTTCTTTCGCAAGCCAAGCAAAAGGTCTCTAACGGGATTCCGGCAATGCTAGCCTGACTCCAAACGGGCACTTCGCTATCACCGTGTTCTCCTAAAATATAGGCATGAACATTTCTGGGATCAACCCGGCAATGCCGACTGAGCATATATTTGAACCTGGCGGTGTCCAACACAGTCCCAGACCCGATAACTCTGCCGGGATGATATTGGGATATCTTAAGTGTAACATAAGTCAAAATATCAACCGGATTGGAAACGACAAGAAGTATCTCCGGCCGGTACTTAATGATGTTGGGAATAATTTGTTTGAATATTTCCACATTGTTACGGGCCAAATCCAGTCTAGTTTCACCGGGCTTCTGGTTGGCTCCGGCGGTTATTACGACCACCTGGGCATCTGCACATTCAGAGTAATCCCCAGCATAGATCTCCGACGGCTGAACAAAGGCCAAACCATGGTTGAGGTCCAGCACATGCCCCGTCGCTTTAGCGGCCACGTCGTCAATTAGCACGATACTGCTTGCTAAGCCGCTGATCATCAGAGCATAGGCAAAAGTGGAGCCAACCTGACCCGCTCCAACAATGGCAATTTTTCTGTTGCCGGTGAAGTTCACGCCCCACGTTTCCATTATTTGCCTCTAATCATGAGTGAATAAAATGAGTTAGGCGATCATCCGCCCCGCAGAATTCCTTTTTGAAAGCCCTCTTCCATCCATATTTGGGCGGGGGTAGGCATAATCTCACCTCCTCGACCAGTGATGGTCTGGTCTATGAAATTATAAATGTCTTTAGGCGTCAGTTTCTCGGTATGGACCAGGTGTTGAACGACAACTTTAATATATTCATCCCGGTCTCGTTCGGGCGTCAGCTCTCCTGATATAACCGCCAGTTCGGCCAGCCTGGCCGACAGGTTATCGTCGCTAAAATGTTTCTGGACGAATAAGGTCATCCGGGGTTTGGCCGCACCTCTGATGTCTTCGTCCTTTATAGTCAACAAATCATCGAGCAAATCGCGATAATCCGGCAAGTCAGGCGCCAATTCGGGGTTGATCTTAAATAGTGAATTGAGGCTCTGCTGCCAGTTCCAGAGAGCAGGTCCGTGGTAGATAATTAAGGGGATGACAACGGGTAAATATTCTATGGCCGAGAAGACCTCTTTGAAAAACCTATCACGATGGCTGGTCGTCAATTACGCTCTCGGTAGTCTAATCGGTTCAAATGGTAGGCGTATCATTATATGCTATCATGAGTAATTTGGAATGTAAAGTTCTTCCCTTATGGTAGACAAAGCAAACGAATGAAATACTCCTAAACCGGTAAAGTCCGAATTAGCTTCGAAGCAGCAGACCGGGTTGATCCAAGGACGGAAAAGCCATCTCACGGTATGAGTGAATGACGAACTGTTCCGGCGTTCTTCCCGGCCTCTTTTTGGTTTGTGTTGACTTTCTGCTTATGATATAAAAGAGACATGGCCCGGTTACATCTGAGGAATCGCACCAAGGAGAACAAATACTCATCACCAAGACACGGAGGGATAGAGATGAATCGGAAAAGAATGCTCACTCTGTCGACCTGTTTCTGCCTGGCCCTCGGGCTGTGCAACTTCGGACATGCTCAAACGGGAATTCCCGGTTCGGGCACGGCCAGTAAGCCGGACGGCGGGGACCGGCTAAGTCTCTGGGGCACCCAACCAGACGTCCTGAAGCTGCTGGGACGGCCGATTGAGGCCAGCGACTTAGGAGCCGACCTGTCCGCGGATCGATACCGGTCAACAACCGGTTGTCCCTTGTCCGAAACCGGCCCCAAGTCCCCATCTCCGCAGCATCCATCCACATTCACCTTTATCTCGGGCGGCTCCGGGAAATCGCGCGTCGAAGCGCCGGATGATAATTGATCCGAGGCCACAGCCCCGGCCGGCCGGGATGCCACCAAGAAGTTTGAAGCCTTTCTCCAGAGGTAGACTTATAAATACAGTCTGAAACACCGGCCTTACACCCCAAACAGTCTGAGGGCGCCCATGAATAATTCCCTACGTCGTTATGTTGTCATCGTTTCGGCCCTGGTCGCGGCGTTTAGCATTTGGCCGGGGGCGGTTTTGGCCGCGAATCCGAATGACCTGATCATCCCTCCGGGGTTGGAGGAATGGACGGCCTGGGTTCTGCACGGCCAGGAAAACAAACAATGCCCCACCAGTTATAACGACGGTCAGGTTTATCGGTGCTCCTGGCCTTCCCGCCTAAATCTGGTCATCAACGCCGGCGGCGGAAATTTCAAGCAGGAATGGCTCATCTTGGCCAAGGGGTGGGTGCCGCTGCCGGGCGGAGCCGGACTTTGGCCGCAACAGGTCCAGGCGAATGGGGAGAATGTTGCGGTCATCACCCGGAATGGTGTTCCATCCGTTCGACTAAAACCGGGGCGGTACGTGGTGGCCGGATCATTCACCTGGAATGAAGCCCCGGAAATGATCAGCGTGCCGCCGGCCTGCGGGCTGATCAGCCTGTCCATCGAGGGCAAAGACATCGATTTTCCGGCGTGGGATAAAACCGGCCGCCTGTGGCTAAAAAGACGGGTGGAAAAAATTGTTCAGGAGGATCGATTGGATGTCCGGATTCAGCGACTGGTGGATGATGCCATACCCATGGAAGTCACCACCCATGCCATAATCGATGTATCGGGACGGACCAGGGAAATCCAATTAGATGATGTCCTCCTGCCCGCGGCCCGGCCCATGAATCTGACCAGCCCCCTCCCCGCCCGGATCAATCCCGACGGGACGTTGCTGATCCAGGCTCGACCAGGCCATTGGGACATCCAGATAT
>JADFXK010000334.1 GCA_015233625.1 Deltaproteobacteria bacterium
AGATAAAGGAAGACTACCGTTCATCATGAAGCCCGATGGAGTGGCGGCCATTTTCGGCCCCGGCCTGGTTGACGGGCCTTTCCCCGAGCACTATGAGCCGTTGGAATGCCCGGTGGAAAAGAACCAGATGTCCTCCCAGCGGATTAATCCGATAGCCCCTGTATACGGCACCGCCGCGGACACCTATACCACCTGTGATCCTCGTTATCCATTTGTTTGCAGTACCTACCGGGTCACGGAACATTGGCAGACCGGGGTCATGACCAGATGGCAGCCCTGGCTGTTGGAAGCTCAGCCGCAAATGTTCGTGGAAATGAGTGAGGAACTGGCTAAGCTCCTGGAAATCAAGAATGGTGACCCGTGCATCGTGTCGTCACCCCGCGGTCAGTTGGAGGCGGCGGCCATCGTGACCAAACGGCTGAGACCGTTTACCATCCAGGGGATGACTATCCATCAGGTCGGGATACCCTGGTGTTATGGTTGGGTCCATCCCAAGAACGGCGGAGACTCGGCCAATTTGTTGACCCCCTCCACGGGTGATCCCAATACCCGGATCCCGGAGAGCAAGGCCTTTATGGTCAATGTGGTCAAGAAAGGGGGGAAATAAGCCATGGCTGGAAAGAGCTTCTTGATCGACACCACCAAGTGCACCGCCTGCCGCGGTTGTCAGATCGCGTGCAAGGAATGGAATAAACTGCCCGCCACCGAGACGAAACAAACGGGCACCTTCCAGAACCCCCCGGACCTGAGCGCCTCAACTTACCGGTTGGTTCGGTTCCAGGAATATCCGTCCGAAAAGAACTACATGGTCTGGTATTTTTTCACCGAGGCCTGCCGGCACTGCATGTCGCCCCCGTGTAAGGCGGAGGCGGACAAATATGTGAAGGATTGTATCACCGTAGACAAAAACGGCGGCGTCCAGTTTAATGAGAAAACGAAAGATCTAGGCGCCAATGCCGCCAAGGTCAAGGCCGGATGTCCCTATAACATCCCGCGCTTAGATGAAGCGACCAAGGCCCTGGTCAAGTGTCACATGTGCTATATGCGCGTGGATGCCGGGCTGCTGCCGGCCTGCGTCAAATCGTGCCCGACGGGAGCCTTGAACTTTGGTGAGCGGGATGACATCCTGAAGCTGGCTCAAACCCGGCTGGCCGAGGCCAAAAAGAAATTCGGGGACAAGGCCGAACTCATCAACCCCGATGAAGTCCGGGCCATCTTCCTGGTCGCGGATACCCCGGCTAAGTATTGCGAATTCGCCACATACTAATCCATAATTCATCACCAGGGAGTCCTTCGGGGCTCCTTTCTTGCTTTACCGGGGCAAGTATGATAGGTTGAAGATGCATCGATTGATTTGATTAATCCGGCCTGGAACCATAGAATCTTCAGAGAGCCCGCATGGACAAGTATCTCGAAAATAGTGAATACATCGACTGGAGGCATCTCGCGGTAACCGTCAAGGCGGCCGAACTGTCTGATGGCTGTACTGCGGTTGAAACCGTGGCGAAACGCTGTTTTGAGTTTGTCCGGGATACGATCAAGCATAGTTGGGATTACCGGCAAGGTCCGGTCACTTGCCGGGCTTCCGAGGTCTTACTGCACGGCACCGGCTATTGTTATGCCAAGAGTCATTTGTTGGCTGCTCTATTAAGGGCCAACGGTATTCCCACGGGTTTGTGCTACCAGCGGCTTTCCGTCGAAACCGGTGGTCAGCGCAATTGCCTGCATGGGCTGAATGCGGTGTATCTGGAACAATATGGGTGGTATCGCCTTGATGCTCGGGGTAACAAGGCTGAAGTGGCTGCGGAGTTCTGCCCGCCGACAGAGAAATTGGCCTTTTCAGTCATCCAGGCCTCGGAGAGTGACTTGCCCGAAATCTGGTCTGTGCCGTTACCGGTAGTGATAACCGCTTTGACGCAACACCAAACGGTGGAGCAGGTCTTTGAGCACCTGCCCGACGTTGAACTAATTAAAACCATCTATTGCCGGAGTTGGAGTTCGCTGAACCAGTCCACGCCCTGACCCCGGCCGGCCGACTGCCTGGTCTGGTCTGTCCGAACACTTTGGAAATCCTCATGGAGAGTTCCGTCTGGCCGATTGGGCCATTTGCTGCTCTGCTGAATTGTCGATCATTGTTCTAAAACTTGGACATCGAGTAAGAGGTTTACGCTATGGAACCTGTCACTTTCACCGTAGCCAACGAATTGGCGGTGCTACCCGTGTTGCAGGCCGCCACAGCGGCATTTGTCCGGGCCGCGGGGGCAGAGGAGACCACTTCCTACGAAATCGAACTCATGCTGGAAGAGATCTTCATCAACATTCTCGAACATGGATATCTGTCCGGTCAACGAGAGTGCATTCAATTGACCCTCGGCATTGAAGGGCAGTTTCTGGTCGTGTCGATGCGGTTCCGGGGAATACCGTTCGACATCGATTATCTCCAGCGTTGCGTGGAATCCCATCCGAAGGATATGCTCAATGGCAGCATTCATGGAATTGGCCTACGGCTGATAAGGCAGTTCTGCAATCGAATCGAGTATCGTAATCTAGGCAAGGAAGGGCAGGAGATCTACATCCTGCGGGAACTATCCACGCGAGAGGGAAGTCCGGCCGAATCCGTCCGCGCCGAAAAGGCCGACAAACCGGAGCCGCACGACTTTAATATATGCCTCCGGCGTATGCTCCCCGCCGAGGCGCCCATAGTTTCCAAACTGGCCTATTTGACCTACGACTACTCATATGCCAAAGGGCATATGTACGACCCGGAAAAGGTGCGCTCACTCAATGAGGAAGGCAGCCTGATCAGCTTCGTGGCATCGCATGAGGAGTACGGTATCATAGGGCATTTTGCCATTTCGCCCGACGACAGGTCGGACATGGTCGAATGGTGCAGTGGCTTTGTCGATCCGCGATTTCGCAAAAATGGCTCCATGAACGCCATGAGCACACACGGGTTAGCCGAAGCGCAGAAGCTTGGTGCTGAAGGTGTGTTCGTAATAGCAGTCAAAACTCACCCCTATTCTCAGAAAGCGGCTTTGATTAGAGGGTTGCGGGAAACAGCCCTTTTCCTGCGTACAGCCCGGGGCGGTGAGGGCAATCCGCGAGAAAGCCATCGCCAGAGAATCATTTTTCTTCATGGTCAGGCACTTTGGTGGAAGATCGTGGGGACCTTATTATTCACCGGTGCATCATAGATATATGCTTGAGCGGATCTGCCGCAATATAGATGTGGAAGCTGTATTCGAAGATTATCCCGGAGAAGTCCTTCTCCTCGAGCGCGGACAGATAGAGCTGAAATTGGACAATGATCAGGCTGGTCATATTTTTGTCCACGAGTTTGGAAGAGATACCGTGTCCCTGGTTCGGACGAATCTGCGCCGATGGCAGCTCGATCGCGTGGAAACGATCTACCTTTACCTGCCGCTGCTTCAACCTGGGACCGCAACCCTTTGTGACAAATTTGAAGAAATGGAATTCTTCTTTTCGGGGCTGAGGGTCGGTCGCGGGGGGAGAGACTGGCTGGTCCTCCAATACCTCAATAACCAGCGCTTTGCCTACGACCTGCTGCAGGCTGCAACCAGCTTTGGCCAGGAGTTGATTGATTATGTGCGGGAGCGCGATCCTGTCCGCAATTTCTAACCGTCGCCCCGGATTTGGCGAAATCGGGTCCTCAAGGCGGGCGGCTCAGGATCGGCGCGCCATCGCCTGATTACTCTTAGCCATTCAACCGCTTCTGGACTCGGACAAGTCATCCAGTAAGGCACTCCCGGTCTTCACCGGATCGCCTGTTCAGGATGCCTGGCTGAAAAACCTGGGATATCAACGAGGTCAAAGCTGCGCACGTGCACATCGTAATATTTTGTTTTCGCTAAAATAAAGTGAGGAGAAAATGACCGAGACCACCCAGCCAAAACTGAACGCCTATGAGATTTCCGCCTGGATCATCTCGGCCGCGGCCCTATTGCTCGTATTCCGATTGCATCTGCTGCCGGCCCTGCTGTCCGGTCTGCTGGTCTACGAACTGGTTCACATCACCGCCCCCTTGCTCCGCCTTAGTCGGCTGAGCCACAACCGGGCCAAGCTGGTCGTCGTGGGGTTGCTGGCCGCACTTATCGTGGCCTTTTTCGTCCTGCTGATTTGGGGGATAGCTCTCTTTTTTAAGAGTGAAACTACCAGCATATCATCTTTGTTCCAAAAAATGGCCGAGATCCTCGAAGGAGCGCGTGATCGGCTGCCCGGCTGGCTGGCCGCATATCTGCCGGAGGGGGCTGAAAAGCTCAAGGAGGGACTTGTCCATTGGTTGCGGGGACACGCCCGGGGGTTGCAGGAGGCCGGAAAGGAAGCCGGGATGGTCATGGTGCATATCCTCATCGGCCTGATCCTGGGGGCGATCATCTCTCTCCGGGATGCCGTCCCGACCCAAGAATATCGTCCGTTGGCCGGAGCGTTGGCCGGCCGGGCCAGGCTTCTTAGCGATGCCTTTCGGGCCATCGTGTTCGCCCAGGTGCGTATTTCGGCGCTCAATACTGTTTTTGCCTGGCTTTATCTGGGAGTCGCACTGCCAATATGCGGGGTTCACTTGCCGTTAGTCAAAACCATGGTGGCCATAACCTTTCTGGTCGGTTTACTGCCGGTCATTGGGAATCTTATTTCCAATGCCATCATCGTCGTGATCAGCTTGAGTTATTCATTGACCGTTTCCGGCACCTCGTTCCTCTTTCTCGTGGTGGTCCATAAGCTTGAATATTTCCTGAACGCCCACATTGTCGGAAGTCGGATTCATGCCCGAACATGGGAATTGCTTCTGGCCATACTGATCATGGATGCCGCCTTCGGGATGGCTGGAGTGATTGCCGCCCCGGTCTATTATGCCTACATAAAAAATGAATTGACCGAAAAGGGATTTGTCTAACGGTAAGAATAGATTCCGGACATGCTGATCCGATTTATCGGCGGCAGGGAAAAAATATATTATTTATGACGGA
>JADFXK010000335.1 GCA_015233625.1 Deltaproteobacteria bacterium
CAGCGTTCTCGTTCCATCGGATGGGTTATAGCTGTAGCTGACCGGGGTCCAGCCGGCGTAAGGGCCGTAGATTGTGTAGCCTGTTATCGGAATATTGGAACTGCTGAGGGTCCAGATGCTGGCAGATCCGCCCGTTCCCGCCCAAAGCAGCGTTTTCGTTCCATCTGATGGGTGATAGCTGTAGTTCACAGGCGTCCAGCCACTGAAAGGGCCGTACATTGTGAAGGTTGTCATGATATTGGAGCTGTTGAGGTTCCAGATGCTGGCAGATCCACCCGTTCCAGCCCAGAGCAGGGTCCTCGTCCCATCTGATTGGTTATAGCTGTAGCTCACCGGCGTCCAACCGGCGTAAGGGCCGTATATTATGCAGCCTGTTGTCGGAATATTGGAACTGTTGAGCGTCCAGATGCTTGTAGATCCGCCAGTTCCCGACCAGATGAAATCGTAGGTTGTTTTTGGAGTGGCGTTGGTATAGGTAAACGTCCCGCTGCTGGTGGCCGTACCCCCCGGAGTAGTAACACTGATGGTCCCGGTGGTCCCGGTGCCCAATACCGCCGTTATCTGAGTGGCGCTATTCACCGTGAGTGATTGGGCGGCCGTAATCCCGAATGAAACGGCAGTGGCACCGGTAAAGTTGGTCCCGGTGATGGTTACAGATGTCCCGGTGCGGCCGGAGGTCGGGGTAAAGGAAATAATCGAAGGGGCTAATGATCCAATTTGTACATCACGAACAGGCCAACCGTAGTAGTATCTGTCGCTATTATATGCAATGCTAATAGAACCTTTGTCCAGGTCGACGAGCAACGCGTAGATCCTCGGGTACGTAGTACTCGACCAATACAAGCTCAACTGCACACCGGTAAAAGGATGGCCCGTGGGCAAGGCAGGAGAATAATTTTTGATATCCAACAGGCTTTCCAGTTCATTAACATTGGGCAAGCGCCAATCCCCTGCCTGGGAGCCGTCGGTCAGGCCGCAGTTCCCGCTGGCCAATCCGTTAGCGACATTCAGGGCGTCAGTCCAGACTAATCCAGTTCCGCTGAACCCAACAAAATCACAGCAGTGGGCGTTTTTTAACCAGATCAGGCCGGTGAGGTTGTCGGTCACCGTGCCGTTATTATTGTCGGTAAACCTTGGATTGGGCCAGGGCACACCAGCCTGTTTATCCCCATCCTGTCCGGTATTGGCGCAAGATATAATATTGCCACCTGCGCCGTAACAGGTGGTTTGCCCGGTTTTGGGCAGGTTGATCGTAGCTGCCAAGGCGACGGGGAGGCAGCAGGTTAAGATAACTACGCTGAATAGCGCGATGATTCGATGCCGTTGCATTTTTTCACCCCTCGGTGGTTTGACTACTGAGTGCACATGTTTTGAAAGACGATTCTGCTGCTGCTGATTTATTTATTGACTATTATGGTAGTGGGGAGACCTGGTCATAGCCTCATTCATAAGCATAATCATAGTTCAGTAATCGTCGTAATCACGGTTCAGACTAGTGCCGCGGTCATTATTCTTTCACTAATATGCCATTCCTTATCAGCGGCCTGCATTTCGATGGCTACGGAGAGTCCGGAGAGGGCTAATTTCCCGACGTAACCATCAACCCCGATATGAAAAACCACCCATCGTTATAGTGGCGTCCACTTTTCCACTCAATTTGAGCTTGGCACCGGTTACCTGAGAGACGCGTATAGCGTCATCTTCCATCACCGCATGAAGGCCCCGACCGGCATCAATTTTATGGTAATGGTAGGTTGTGTTTATTTTGGATATTCTGCTTGTTAGAGGACGCCCCGGCATCAATGCCGTCTCAGTATGCACTCCGGGGTCTGTTGCTTAACCGCCCGATAAAGTGTCACTAACCTTCATTAAAGTGTCATTAGATAGTTTCCCCTTAATAACCAAATGGCCAACTAACCTGATCATACACTATTGCCCACCCCGAACGGGCCAAACGCCAAACCAGCCGCCCTTATCCCACCGATTAACACCAATATTCAGATCAAGTTGCCACGCCCAATTTGGGTCGAAAGCGCACGTAGTACTCGACCAATAACGACCAAAAATAACGTTGGTAAAAGGATGGCCCGGAGGCAATGCCGGATTTGAACCATTGAAATCTATGAGGCTGTAGAACTCCTTCCGGTTGGGCAAGCGCCAATCCCCGGCCTGGGACCCATCGGTTAGAAAACAACGCCCGCTCGCCAGACTATTGGCCACAGACAAGGCGTCGCCCCAATCCAATCCATCCCAAGCCAGATAAGGATGGTCTGGGTATAGGTCGACTGTACGGATGAACTGTCGATTAGTTATGGGATCTGTCCAATAATAAAAGCAATCAGTCTCCTTCAGCCAGATCAGGCCCGTGAGGTTGTCGGTGACCGTACCGTTATTGTTGTCGGTGAATCTGGGATTTGGCCAAGCCACACCCTTTTGCAGGGCGCCGTCATCACCGGCACCGTATGAGGTGGTTTGGCCGGTTCTGGGTACCGGAGCGGGATAGGAGGATGCGACCACGGGTGGTGAAAGCTTTTTGACTGATCCCGGTATGTCTGACGGAGTAATCAGTTCATCTCCGATCACAAATGAAGCAGAGAGGAAAACCAACACACAGCATAATATGGTTACGGCATATTTTCTTTGCATCTTATCTCCTTTTTCTTGCTATCCTGCCTTAAACACGATGAAGGCATATGAGATTCAGACCTACCTGCGTGTACGCATCGGGTCTTTCGGACCACCGCCGCCAGGCGTCCTTAACGGATAAAAAGTCATATTGAAGTTCGCCTGCCTGCTCAACCAGATCCACCAGTAGCGAATATGTCCTGGTGAAGAGATCAAGATTGCCGGGAATGGTTGAAGGAATCAATAGTTGGATCGTGTCGCCCATCTGCCATTCAGGGCTTTTTGAAATTGCCTCCTCTAGGCGACTGGTTACACGTCGATCTCGACCCAATTTGCGTTCGTGTTCGGCGTAAGCACAAAAGAACTCAACAAATTCCGGAAGATCAGGGTGAAAATACCGAAAAGGATCATGAGCGTCAACAATGAGGGCTGATCCCCCCGGTCTAGTCAGCGAAGCAACATGGTCAAGGACTATTTGAATATTTTCCAAATGTTGGAGCAATAATCTCATCAACACGAAATCGTACGGTCCTGCCACATCGAACAAGTTGGAATGTGTGAAGGTTACTTTTTCACAACCGGCTTCATTCTTGGCGATGGTGATCAGCTCTGAAGAGGTGTCCACACCATGGTAAACCTTGTCAGGAAACTGGGCGGCTATTTTGCCCAGGTAATAGCCGTTCCCCGTACCCAGATCAAGAATCATCTGCGCCGTATGCCACGTGGGAGATGTATAATAAAAACCCAGCTCTTGAGCAAAAGCAAAATCGGTCTGGAGCCGCTGCATTTGGTCCCAAATGCCGAGAATAGCAGATTTTTGCGTGCTGAAGTGTGGGTCGGAACATGAGTTAGATTTTTTCTCAGACATGGCTTCCTGTCCTGTTACGTTTAGGTTTATCCGAGCGTAAGGTGTCGTGAAGCTCGATGTATACGACCAGCAAGTACATCTTGTGCCGCTCATCCGACCTTTCATCCATGACATGGGCAATGATGCAAGGCAAGAAAGATTTCCCACAGAATTCACCATGGGGGTGCTTGTTGATCTGCATGGGGATTTTAGCCCGTGCGAAGCCACGTCTTTCCACAATTCTGTTGGTCACCTCATTCTGATCTTCCATGAAATTATTCCAATGATCAGGATCCGAGTACCCCTTGATACGCTCCAAGAGTCTAACTAAGGTCAGCGGGCCATGGTCTTCCGCTGCCTGTCTATTCGCATAATCATAAAAATGGCTGAACGCGTTGTTGAAGTCTCGGACGATTGCCGGACGAGTAGGGTCCGCTGACTCTCCGCCACTCGAAAACGTAACCTCCACGATGGAACAGGGATAATAAGTTGACATACGCTCAGATACAATCTGTCGAAAATGCTGAACTGCCCACGGCATGGGATCAAACTGCGCCTCTATCTGTTGCAGGGCTCTTTGCAAGCCCATCTGCAGCTCACTATCAAATGTGTCGATGGTTGCTTTTAAGTCGTCGGGTATCCCCATCGTGAAATCGGAAACCCCGCGTCCCTTATCTGTTGCGATCCTGTCGATACGATCCAAAACCTCTTCCTGTTTCCAGTTTTGATGGGCCAAGGGCCTCAAGTAGAGTGGCAGATTGCTGTCCGAATCGACAACCAGCACTACTGTCCCTTCACGCGCCCTGCGGTGGGCCACCTCGTAAATGACATTCAGGTTTTGTCCGATGACAACCGCAATAAGTATATCCGCAGTCTCAATTTGTTGTAGCGCGTTGTCAGGGATGTGATCCATCGCCGTCCCTGCAATTTCCACAGCATAGACCACTTTGTCTCTCACGCTCAAGGGACTGACTGAGGTAACCTTACACTTGCTGCGCACCAGATATTCCAGCCGCTTATAATTAAGAATCGCCCGGTGCTTGTTTTGATCTTTGTCGCCGCCAAATGGCATTACCACCACCACACTTCTCGAAATCATTGCTTCTTTCCTCCTTCAGAACCTATGATTAGGTTTTTTGATAGTCGGTGGAACTACGTTGACTACATCGCTCCCCTTGTGTTTTGTAAAGACCATCTCAAACGGGTATGGCGTCTACCCATTAACAAATTTTTTGAGCCGAGACGGGTATCTGACGCACAACATTTTCTCAATATTCCGCCCATATTCATATCAGCCGGTTATGTTTTTTAAGAATATCTGCTATGTTATCCCGAATATCGCCTATATTGAGATTTTACAAGACTCATATCTCGCAGTACCCCACTTGACGCGGCATTGTAGCAACGATAATAGGGAACGTCATTTCAACGAAGAACTCAGAAAATTTAAGGAGGTTTTACAGAGGAAGATGTTGTTCGGCAAGCCTT
>JADFXK010000336.1 GCA_015233625.1 Deltaproteobacteria bacterium
GGAGGAGCGAATAGGGCCGGAGGCAGCCTCAGCCGGAGTCGAAGTTCATTCGGCCGGTCTACGGCCTCCAAAGCGTCCCGGACTAAGTCCTCGGTTGGTCACTCGAGTCGAAGTTCATTTGGCCGGACGACGAGCTCCAGGGCGGGCCGATCTCAATCCTCGGTTGGTCACTCGAGTGGAAGAAGCACGGGAAGTGCGTTTCACGGTGTGGGTAATGCCAAAAGAGAAAGTATGGCCAGCCAACGGGGCCATACCAGTTCGGCCGGTAATCCCGGAAGAACTGGTCGGACGTCGAGTTTTGGCGGAGGTGGAGGTGGACGGTCCCAAGGTGGTGGTGGCAATGTCTCCAGAGGTGGCGGAGGTGGACAGCCCCAAGGTGGCGGTGGCGGGTCCCATGGCGGCAAGCAAAGGTAGCCAGCCTGATCTGGAATCTTAAGTATCGACGAAGATAACTGATAGACGTGCTTAAACCCCTTTGGATGGAGTAATCAATATGGCTCATGTAAAATCAATGACTCAAAAGGTGTCGGTTTTTCGCTCTGGGATCAGGATCCTGCTCCTTAGCGGGGTCATCCTGTCTCTTGCGACAACGGTCCTGGCAGCCCAGGTCAAACAAAAAACGTTTGCCTCCCCGGAAGCGGCCGTAAACGCCCTGGTCGAGGCGGTCAAGACCCATAACGACCAAGAATTGCTAGCTATCTTTGGCGCAGCAGGTAAGGAGCTCATTTTTTCTGAGAATGAGCTCGATGATAAGGAAGGTCGAGAGCAATTCGTCAAATCCCATGAACAGAAGAACACGATTGAAGCCGTAACTGCCGACAAGGCCGTTCTTCATGTGGGTCAAGACGGCTGGGCTTTCCCCGTCCCGATCATTAAGAAAGGTGATGCCTGGGTGTTTGATGTCAAGGCCGGCAAGCAGGAGTTATTCGCCCGATGGATAGGCCGAAATGAACTGAATATCATAGACTTCATGAAGGCCTATGTCGAGGCCCAACGGGAATATGCCCGTAGAGACCCGGCTGGAAATCAGGCCGTCACCTTTGCCCAGAAAATGATCAGTGATCCCGATTTGCGGGATGGGCTTTACTGGGAGACGGAAGAACAGGAAACCAAGAGCCTGATCGATCCCTTAGCAGCCGGGGCGGCCAGATTTGAAACCGTGGGCCGAAAGGGTGAACTGAAACTTGCCTCATATCATGGATACTATTTTAAAATCCTAAAGTCACAAGGTAACCATGCCCAGGGAGGAGAGTCCGATTATGTCGTCAACGGAAAGATGACGCTGGGGTTTGCCCTGGTCGCTTTTCCAGCCAGATATGGAGACTCCGGGATAATGAGTTTCATAGTCAACCAGCAAGGAATTGTTTATGAGAAGAACCTCGGGAAAAATACCGGGCAAATCGTCAAGGCGATGAAGCAATATGATCCTGACCAAACCTGGAAAAAGGTGGAGTAACCAGGAAGCGCTGGATGAAAGGTCCTCTATAAGTTGCGATACGGGCATGAAAGGAGAAGGGGATGCCTTTGATTAATTTAGTGATTATTCTGGTTGTGATTGGGGTTGTTCTCTGGCTGATTAACAACTACATCCCGATGGATTGGAAAATAAAAAGAATCTTAAATGTGGTCGTGGTGATTGGCGTGATTCTCTGGCTGTTGAGCGTCTTCGGGATCATCGGTTCTATTTCAAGAATTCATATCGGGAGGTAATGCTTTGTTACGGTGCATTGTTTCGTTTGCCGGAAGGGAGCGGGGCGAAACGATGCTTATCAGAGTCTTTTGCGATGAACGGTTACGGTATCTCTGAGGCTTGAGCTGACATGCCAAAGAAAGGAGGTCGTTTCGCACCAACATGGGCCGATTTATTGACGGCAGAATAAATGTATTGAAAAACCAACAGGAAAGGAAAGTTTATGAACAGACTAAAAATGGTGGGGATTTACCTTGTAGTTGCTCTTTTTGTTGGGTTTACGGCCTTCTCGTTTGATGTGCCGGCCGAGGAGAAAAGTCCCGAGCAAAAAGCACAACAAAAAGCCGACAGAAAAGACATTGAGAAGGGACTTCAAGATACCCTGGGAATGCCTGTTCTGACCGGAGATGTGTGGCAGAAGATGACGCCCGATTCCAAGGTGGCCTTTATCTGGGGGTTTGGTCATGTGGTGACCATTGAACAACACTTGATGCATAAATTTCCTGAGCTCAAGAGAGACAGTTTCGTTCCAAAAGTGGTTGAAGGCATGGCTGGAATACCCATGAACGACGTTGTGGCTCGGGTGGACAAATATTACAGTGACAATCCAGATCAGATTAAAGAGCCTGTGACCAAAGCGATCTGGGTGACGATGATCAGACCCAATATAAAAACGGGCATCGCTGGTCGTCCGCTGCCGAAAACCCCTTGAGACCATTACAGCAAGAAGGAGAGATAAGATGAAACGTATAACGTTAGTTTTGGTTGTTCTTGTTTTTGCCGGCATGATTGGGTGTTCCGGAATGTCACACACCCAACAGACAACCCTAAGCGGAGGAGCCATTGGCGCGGCCGGTGGAGCCGTACTGGGCGCGGTCGTTGGCGGAAGTCCGGCCGTTGGAGCAGTTGTCGGTGGTGCCGCCGGGGCAACTGTAGGCTACCTCATTGGCGAGCACGATGAGCACAGGCGGTAAGACCGGGTTATTAAAGATTGGCCGGATCAGAGATGGGCGGGGAAACCGAGGATGGCTCCCTCTGATTCGGCCCTTTACGACCATTACGACAGGCGAGAATGAAACAAAAAGGGAACATCATGAAAACAACCTTCAGATCCACGGACATCGAACAAATACTGGCAGAGGCCGATGAATTCATACGACATATTGATTCCGAGGCCATGGAAGACATGAAGGAAGAGCACCGAGCTCAATTTGAAGAACATGCTCGAAGCTTGAAAAAACTCAAATCTAAGGTTCAGGACAAGATCAAGAAGGAAGGAACACCGGAGAGCAAATCTTACGGTGAAGGAGTGCACGAGGCGATGGATGATATTGTGAAGGCCATGAAGGCCCTGACAAGCTATCTGAGTCCGAGAAAGAAACAGGCAAGTGGCTGAAGCGCCCGATAAGCCACACCCGCCTTTGAAGAACCAGCGACCACTCTCCGCTCCTGGCCATTTCGGCCGCAAGAGGTACTCCCCGGCATTGAAGTGTTGCATGTGACATGGGGAAATGCAACACTTCTGTTGCATGCAACGATTATTCTACCCAAGTCGATTCTCTTGGCGATACTCGTTTCTTCCATAACTATATATATACATTATATAAAGATAGAAAGCGACCGTCTTCGATCCCAGGGCATGGAATTTGCTAATTATAAGAAACAGGCATGATAGCTCGTGGACTGTATATTGAAGGCGGAATTTATCAAAGTGTCGGAGCAGTTATCCGGCAAGATACAGGAGGTGTCTGGCGCCAACACGAAGATGCTGAGATGAAGCTTATAAGGAAAGGCGAGATCGAGCTAGATCGGTCTCACGTTGAACGACCCAAATTGGCCACCACAATCATGTTACCGGATCCCCAAAACACCAGAAAGGATGTTTAGATGAAAAAAGCCTTTTTCCCTTTAGTTTTGTTTTTGTCCATGGCCCTGATGCTAGGCTCCGTATTAACCGCATTCGCCGAACGAACTGCAGGGGCAGTGATCGACGACGCCACCATCACCACGAAGGTGAAGTATGAATTGGCAGAGGATGTCAAATTCAGCACCCTGAAAACAGTTCAAGTTGATACCCACAAGGGAGAGGTCACTCTCACCGGTAAGGTTCAATCCCATGAAGAAAAGAAACATGCGGGAAGTCTTGCCTCAAAGGTGGAAGGCGTTGTGAAAGTACACAACATGTTATCTGTAGTCCCGGAAAAATAAGTCCGAGCATAAGCTTTCGCCCCCCAGTTAATTTGACCGCCCCCCAAGGCTGGAATCCCTCCTTGCCCCCTTTTCAAATGGGGGGTGGGGAGGGAGTTTTAGGATAAATTGCATTCAAAGACAGTACCTTATCGCGACCATATTTTTTGTAGGGACATCCCTGTGAGACGACTTCTGCAACAGGCCACCGGCGTGTCTCTTTGGTCCGAGATACAACCTTGTATTACTAACGTTTGATTTCTTGTTTTTTGGCGAAGATTAGTTTGTCAACATGCTAATTTAGTAAGCATATTTATATCAGCTTGGTGAGCTGTGATAAAAGCCGTAGTAATGATTCGTCCCTTCTTTGTCAGAAGGTACCGATGGCTGTGGGGAACCTTTGTGACTAGCCCGTGAGCGCGGAGTAACCTGATCTTTCTGGTCACGGCTGCTGACCTGCGGCGCCTTTCCTCGGAGGAGGTTTCGTCATCTCCTTTGTATAGATATGTACGCAGGTCTTGGTTGCGAAAACCGGCAATAGAAAACTCGCCACGGCTGACTGTTTTTAACAATTCAAAGTCAACAGGTGAAAAAGGGTTAATGGCTCTGGCCGTCTTTTTCTTCCAACTTACCTGACGACATAGTTTTTTGGTCCACTTAGATAAGGGGGATGTATTCTCGGTTGCGGCCAATGCGTTCAGATAGCGGTTGTTCGCACTTTGAGAAACCTGCGTCAAACGATGGAGGTCTGCGATGCCTTTGCGCATCGGTTGCCATTGAGGCTTAGCGTCTTTTTCAGAGTCTTTTGGTCTGTAAACCTTAAAGCCATAAGGATTGTTTATGGTGGTCTCGGTTCTAAGGACACTACCCTGCTTGTCGTAAAGCTTAATTGAATTTTCCTTTACCCGGTGTTTTATTCTGATGCCTTCTGGACGTTTTTTAAGATCACTAACCACTTCCCCAGCAAAGGCATGTGGTAGACGACCGTCTGGAGGGATGTTACGTCCCAGGAATCGCATCACATCAGGACTTTGGAAGGTAGACATGCCGTGGTAGACGAGATTTT
>JADFXK010000337.1 GCA_015233625.1 Deltaproteobacteria bacterium
ATGTGATTATAGAACAATTTTGTATAGTAAAACCACATAATGGATAAAAAGTCAATAGAAAACGTTGTACAATAATGTACTATTTTATCCTCGCTCATCCCTTGATAAATGGTGCGAAACTTGAGTACTAATAAGGTGGGGCAAAAGGATCTACTTTAGAAGTACATACCATATTCATAGGGGTCTCTTGGTCGGTGTGACAAAGACGACTATTTTTACATCCTATTATAATAAGCTGCAGTTTAACCAGTGTCAAGAGTTAAAAAACATGGCTCCGGCATGAAATATGCTTTCTGTCTTCAGCCGGCGAGACCAACAAAGGCAAAATTCCAATTTTGTCTGACTATAATTGACACCATGAATAAATTATGCGATACTAAAGAACCCCAATTTGCTAGCCGTAGCTACGAAGCCACCCTCCGCAGCTGCAAAGCCATCCTAAAAAAAATTGCCGGTCATCTACCGGGTCATCCCCCGTAAGCTTACAACTTATATCCCAAACCCCACAACTCCATCATGGTGAAATCATGGAAACTAGATTATTCATAAACGGCCAGTGGCGGGAAGGCCGAGGGAAATCCCTTCCAGTGCATAACCCGTACGATTGGTCGATTATCGACGAGGTGAGGGAGGCCGCGCCCGAGGAAATAGAGGCTGCCATTTCCGGCGCCTTGATCGGAGCCAAAATCATGGCCGGCCTGCCCGCTTACAAGCGCGCCGCCCTACTTGACCGGGCCGCGGAGTTGATCGATCAGGACAAGGAAGACCTGGCCAGACTTATCGCCCGGGAGTCGGGCAAAACCATCCGCTATGCCCGGGTCGAAGTCAACCGCGCCGTCAGTATCTTCAAACTGGCCGCGGAAGAAAGCAAACGCATCTACGGGGAAGTCATTCCAATGGACGTGGCCGCGCAAAGTAAGGGCCGATTTGCCTTCACTTACCGCTACCCGCTGGGAGTAATTCTGGCCATTTCGCCCTTTAACTTCCCCCTGAACCTGGTGGCCCACAAAGTCGCCCCCGCCCTGGCGGCCGGAAACGCGGTTATCATTAAACCGGCCAGCGCCACCCCGTTGTCGGCCATCAGACTGGTCCAGATACTAATGGACGCCGGCGCCCCCATCGGGAGCGTTTCCATCGTTACGGGATCAGGCGGCGAGGTGGGGCAGGCCCTGGTCCAAGACAACCGGCTGGCCATGGTCACCTTTACCGGAAGTCCCGAGGTGGGTCAAATTATCCGCTCGTTTGCCGGGATAAAGCGAGTCACCCTGGAGATGGGTGCCAACTGCTCCTTGATCATCGATAAGGGAGTAGATCTCAACCGGGTCTACCCCCGGTGCGTCATGGGCGCTTTTTACAATTCCGGTCAAGTCTGCATCTCGGTCCAAAATATCTATGTGCACAACTCAATTAAAGAAGAATTTGTCACCGGAATGCTGGCCGCCACAGAAAAGCAGGTCGTCGGGGATCAACTGCAGGAAAAGACGGACGTGGGTCCGATGATTTCCGAAGCTGAGGCCAAGCGGGCTGAATCCTGGGTTAATCAAGCCGTGGCTGGAGGCGGCAAGATTCTGATGGGCGGGCGAAGAGAATTCACCCGGCTTTATCCCACGATTATAGACGAGCCGCCACCTGATGCCAACGTCATTTGTAAAGAGGTATTTGCTCCAGTTGTCTCGGTTATAGGTTTCGACCAGTTGGACCAGGCCCTGGATCTGGTCAATGGCTCCCCTTACGGACTTCAGGCCGGAATTTTCACCAATGACCTGGCCGCGGCCTTCAAGGCTTTTCAAACTCTGCAGGTGGGCTCAGTCATGATCAACGACGTCCCGACGTTTCGAGCCGACCATATGCCCTACGGCGGCATCAAGAAAAGCGGCCAGGGGCGGGAAGGCGCCCGCTACGCCATTGAAGAAATGACCGAGACGAAGCTCGTGGTCTGGAACCTGGGCTGACCGGCGCGGCTTCGACTGGGCCGACCGCAGGCCTTGGCCAAGAACTTGGACGACTCCTCATGCCCCTCCTTAATGCGGCCCCCCAGCGGGCCTAATACAGGGAAAACAAATGGACAAAGAAGTAACGACACTTTTGGAAAAAGCGTTGAATATGCCCCAACACCAACGCGCCTTTATCGCCGAGCAGTTAATCGAGAGCCTGGATGCCAGGTTTGATCCGGATGTTGAAACGGCCTGGCAGCAAGAAATCCAAGCAAGAATGGCTGAGGCTGAGCGAGGTGAGGCCGATTTCTTATCATGGGAGGATGCCAAAAAACGTTTGAGGGGCGAATAAATTGAAGCGGGTTCAGATTCATCAGGTATTGGTCTGAAAACGAGACAAACCAGGAGCCTGGGGGCAGAGTCCCAAAGCTACCCACTCCAAATCGCCACCAGCCACATTTTGACCTGAAAGGAGAGAGCCATGAGCCTCAGAACGACGATTTTGTCAGTGATTGGGATATGCCTGATAGGTTTTGTTTCGTTCGGTTTAACTGCCTGGACCACGATGAACGCGACCAAGATTAATGGCGATAATTACCTCAGAATTGTACAAGAAAAAGATTTGGTTGCGGATATCCTCCCTCCCCCTGAATATATTCTTGAATCTTACCTGGTGGTGTACCAAATGCTGGAAGAAACCAACCCTGCCCGCTTAACTGAACTAATCTCTAAGTTAAAGTCACTTCGCAAAGATTACGATGATCGTCATGAATTCTGGGCCAAGAATCTACCGGATGGCAAGTTAAAAGAAGAGTTGATTGTCACATCATATAAGCCTGCCCTGGAATTCTTCAAAACAACAGAAACCGACGTTATTCCAGCCATCCAGAATAAAGAGATCGATAAAGCAAGAGCCATAGTAGCGAGTTCCTTGAAGCCGAAATACGAAGAACATCGCAAATCCATTGATGACGTTGTCAAAATTGCCAACAATAACCTTGAGCAAGATGAAGCGGCAGTAAAGGAGCTGGTCAAAGACAGGATTGCCCTGATGGCGATCCTTGGATTTGCCATTTTTGTCATAGTGGTTATCTTCGGTTTGATTATCACGAAAGGCATAATTAACCCGATTAGTAAAGCGGTGGAATTGGCCAATGCCATTGCGGCCGGCGACTTGACTAAACGGCTGAATATGACCACCAAGGATGAAATCGGTGATATGGCCCGCGCTTTAGACAAGTCGAGCGACCAGTTGTCCTCCATGATCAGGCTGATTCAGGAAAACGCCAAGAGCCTGGCCTCCCAATCGGAGGAGTTGTCCACCGTGTCTTCCACCCTGGTGGCCAATTCGGAACAAATGACCGCCCAGTCCAATAATGTGGCCGGGGCGACGGAACAGATGTCTACCAATAACGGCTTTGACCTGGCCGGCAGTAACAGGAGCAGGAGTCGCCCGAGGCGGCGGGGGGGGGTGGAGAGGGTAGTTGGGCCGCGGCACCGGTGGCCAGGGCTTTTTTCCGTTGAGCCGCGGCAGACCGTCTCAAGGCGAACAATCGAATTTTAACCAGCAACTGCCGCCGTAGATAGGCCGTGTTTTCCTGGGAGTTTTTCCCATCGGGCTTGGTCACAAAATCGAACGCCCCGTACTCCAAGGCATTAATCGTAACCTCGGCGCCTTTTGTGGTTACCGAACTGACCATGACCACGCCAATGTCGGGCAGATCCGGGTGGGCGGCATTATACTCCTGGATGGCTTTAAGGGTCTCCAAACCATCCATAACCGGCATTTCCACGTCACAAGTCACCAAATCGGGTGGCTTCAGCCTGATCAATTCGAGACCCCTGGCCCCGTTATGGGCCGGCCCGATCACCTCGATATCGTTTTCGCCCGATAGAGCACTGGCGATGACATTACGAAAAATTATTGAATCATCAATAATTAATATTTTCAGTTTTTCAGCCATGAAATTGCTCATGTCTCCAATTGTTATCCCCCTCGGATAGTGGCCGGCCGGGCCTATACCGAACACCACAACTTGGCCATAGTCCGAAGAAGTTCAATAGGTTAATCCAGGGACAGTTGAACGCTGCCCTGGGTTTGGTCTTAGACATTCTCGGCCGGAATGTTATTTGTTACCGGCTGATCTTGAACTTGTTGGCCACCTCAGACAATTGACCGGCTACTTTGGCCAATTCCGAGGCGGACAGGTTAACTTGACGAGCACTGGAGTTGCTGTCCACCGAGGCCTGGCTGACCCCCTGGATATTAGCCGAAACTTCATTGGCCCCTCTAGCCGCTTCACCCACATTCCGGGACATATCATTGGCGCCCTTGGCCACTTCGGCGATGGAGCCGGCGATGTCGTTCACCCCGGTGGCCGCCTGGGAGACGTTGGACGATATCTCATTGGCCGCCTTGGTTTGCTGATCTACGGAAGTGGAAATGATCTCGACTGATTCACTAATGTTGTTGATAATCTCCGACACCTGCTTGATGACTTCCACCGCCTCTTTAGTATTTAGTTGGACTCCTTCAATCTTATTGGCGATGTCTTCCGCGGCCTGGGCGCTTTGATTGGCCAGTTCTTTGATCTCATTGGCCACGACGGCGAAACCCTTGCCCGCGTCACCGGCCGAGGCGGCCTCGATGGTGGCGTTCAGGGCCAGGAGATTGGTCTGCTCGGCAATCCGCTTGATCACTTCGGTCACCTTGCCGATGGCATGGGCCGCACCTCCCAGGGTATTCATGGTCACGGTGGCTTCTGATGACATTTTAGTGGCCTTTTTAGCGATCTTGGCCCCATCTTCAGCACTCTTGGCCACATCGTTAATAGACATGGTCATCTCTTCTATGGCGCTGGCTACCGTGTTCATGTTCTGGGACATTTGCTCCGCAGCCGAGGACACGGTGGCGATATTGACGCTCATCTCTTCCGCCGCAGAAGCCATGGTATTAATGTTGGTAGACATCTGTTCCGTCGCCCCGGCCACATTATTGGACTGG
>JADFXK010000338.1 GCA_015233625.1 Deltaproteobacteria bacterium
TTACCGATTTCAATGATAGACTAATGAAAGATAAAAGAATAATACACATTGATTTTGACAGAAAAGAACTCAATAAGGTATTTGATGTCGACATCCCTACATATTATGATCTTGGCCTGGCCCTTCCCGAACTAATTACAAAATGTCTTTCAAAACAGAAAGTTTCTTTTCCAAAGAACAATTTCAACCGGCCTTATAAAAAGAATCACAGTGGAGCCTCTGTCAGATACTTTCTCGAGCATATGTTTGAATACCTTCCGACGAAATCAAATATTATTTCCGATATTGGAGAGTTCATGACCTACATTATTAAGTATTTGCCAATTAGGAAAGACATGAACTTCGAAATAAGTACTAACTACGCGGCCATGGGTAATGCGGTAGGCGGAGCGGTAGGCGCGTGTTTGTCAACTCCTGATTACCAGACTGTAATAGTTATGGGTGACGGGGGATTCTTCATGAATGGCATGGAGATATTGACAGCCAGAGAGTATAACCTTCCAATTATTTATGTTATTATTAACAACGCCACGTTGGGATTTGTTACAAATGGTCAAAAAGTCCTGTTTGGCAAAACAAATGAACCTTCAATGCAAAAAAGAATTGAAATTTCCGAAATGCTTAAAGCCATTGGAATCCCAGGGATAACCATAAGAGAAAACGAAGACTTGCCCAAAATAATAGATGTCGTATCTAATCTTAATGGTCCATGTATTATTGAACTTGCTACAGACAATACAGAACAATCTCCATTTATGGATAGGCTTTTGATGCTGAAAGAGTTATATAGCAGTACAGCAACCCTGGAACAAGGTCATGATAAAGCTAAAACCGAGACCGGGGATTACGCGTGAGCAGAGCCGATCCATTCAAATGGCTTCATTTCCAAAGCGAGATCATCCTGCCGGCGTCGGATGGTTCATTCGCCATTTCCTGCGTTACCGAGATATTGAGGAGATGACGGTTGGGTGGGAACTCACAGTGGATCATACATGCCATCTACCGCTGGGTCCTGAGAGATGCTCCGATCCACTCACCTCTCGGAGCCTCGGGTGCTAAATGTAGACAATAACGCCGCCTACCCGCCTGTAGTGGCGGAATTGAAAGAATCCGGGGATCTGAAGGACCGATCAATCGCACTGGAAAAGAAAATGTAACAGGACAGGTGAGATTTATCGGAAGTCTGCTTGGCATCACTTCCTCTGAATCTCACCTCAATGCCACGGCTTTGACCTTGATTAACTTTTTTCAACAGAGTCAACCTACGAGAATCATTTCTGATTGAGTGATTTCTTGCCACATCGTTACATCTATCGAATATACCCTTCCTAGATCGCTGCGTGCCCCCTATTTGCTCCCTCCCGCAACTTTTGGCTTAGTCTGAATCCGAGCTGTTCTTAATGAAGATGAAAGTTATTATGACTCCACAATAGTGTCTGCATGTTCATAACTGGGAGAATCTATACAAAAATATACGAGGTCTTGATCCCCGGTATTCAAAATCCGATGGATAGAACCTACAGGCAGAAGGACTGCGTGGCCTGGCCGAACAGGAAATTCTTCATCGTCAATCACTACCTTACCGTAACCGGACAAAATATAATAAATCTCTTCAGTTCTGTCATGATGATGCAAAGGAGATCCATCTCCGGGGCGATAAGTTACTTTCGCAAAGCTCAGATTGACGGATCCAGCGGTTTCCGCAGTAATCATCATTATAGCTTCCTGGCGGATATTGGGAATCTTTTTTCCTTCGGTTTCATGGATGACTAGATTTTTGTGTGACATCGATACCTCCTAACCTTTAATGGTATTTTGTCTAAAGGTGCTCTGTCGCCTCTGTTTTGCGCGGTCACGGACTATCCTGACCAAAACATTTTGTCTGTACTCATACGACGCTAAAACACGACATCCCGCGTTTTTCAGCCACCGGTGAGGCTCAGTGGGATGCGGTCAGCGGAAAGGATCTCCACCTGAGCCAACCCCGTGATTGCCTATGAGTGTCGGAGGGGATAATCGAGCTTCCACGACCGCAAGTGTCCCTGATTTTGAGCCCAGCGCATCTACCTGTTTCACCACTCTGATGAATCACATTTACGCTAAGGTAATTAGCGCTGAGTGTCAAGAAAAATTGCATTCGGCCAGGGTATAAATATTTCAGGGCTCTTCGCTATTTCACAGGGGTAAGCTATAGTCATCCGAACATGAAATCTATCCCAAATTTAGCAGTGCATGGCCGCTTAGCAGTATAACATACTGAAATTATCGCATGCGAGTCCGCAAATTCGGAAAAGCGTAGGGCGAATTTATTTTATCCTCCATCGCGGTCTATCCCGGAGAGTTCCAAAAATAAGGTAACTGGTTATGATATCTTAATTTTTAATGGCTGGAGTTCTTTGTTAAGTTAGATTCGCGGATACCCACGCCGAATTATAGCTGATATCGGTTGCTTTAGGCTATTCGTTGCCCGCGTCTCGCTGGTCAAAGACCTCTTTGGCTGCGAAAAGGCCGTTTAATGCCGCCGGAAAACCTGCATAAACGGCCATCTGGATCATGATCTCAATTATTTCCGGCCGGGTACAGCCAACATTGAGCGCGCCATGGATATGTACCCTTAATTGGGGGCCGGCCGTGCCCAGAGCGGTTAGGGCCGCGACCGTCGCGATTTCTCTCGACTTTAGATCCAACCCAGGTCGGCTGTAAACATCTCCGAACGGAAATTCAATGATCATGTCGGCGAAATCAGGAGCGATATTCCGCAACGCCTCAATAACCCGCTCGCCTTGCTTCCCGTCTATTTCAGCTAATTTCTCCCAACCTCTTTGATATCTTTCCGACTTCATAATTATCCTCATCTTTAGTTTAATCAGGCCGCGTGGTAGTGTTGTCTGGCCAAACCCGTCACCCGAACCACGAACTCGGTCTTGCCTCTGGTATAGGCGACCCGGTCATTCGGGTAGGCTGCAGCCAACCGGAGTTTCAGTTGGTTGTAGATGGCGGCGACATCAGGAAAATCAATTAGATAGTCTCTGAATAGCAAGCGGTCCCAATGTTCGAAGTCCGGTTCGACCATATGGATATGGTGGGTTCTCCGGCCGAGACCGTCACGCTTGATAAACCAGCAATAGAAGGGTGGCGAGTCGAACACGGGACGCCAGAAATAGTCATACCCTTGTGACTCCAGGATCGGCACAATCAGCAAGGTAAAGAGAACGAGGGATGGATGTCCGGGCCAGGGCCGCCGAGGGCGGTAACAGATTCTCCGGGTCGCGTAGGCGATCCACGACTCTAAACGGGCCAGGCCGACTTCATGATTTGTCTAAGAACAGCCAGACGCTGCCGCCCCGGTATCCGACCAACATCTCGGCCGCCCGTTTCAACACTTTGTCATTTCGTGTCTGAGGACACAGGTCTTTCCCTCTTCATTTTGGGGCTGAGCTGGGACAGCGCGGGATGGTCAATCTTCGGCCGGTCCGGCCCAGGCGGCTTGCCCTTAGACTCATCTTTCTTCTGGGCGAGTTCTTTGTATAATTTGGAGAAAAAGGTATCGTCATTTTTCCAAGCCTGGTAAAATTCCCAGAAAATGAACATAAATAGTATGATAAAGCCGATAAAAATATCTAACTTATCTAAGTTGAACCAACCCTCAATGTCACCCTCCATCCATGGACGAAGCAACCAGTAGCGCATGAAGACGGCGGTGTACGCTAACGACTTAACCAGGGCAAAAATATACTTGTGAATCGTGATCATCACACCGGAAGGGTCAATCGGGATTGGACTTGGGCCATGGCCTGACGGGCGCAGTCGGCGCATCGCAGGCGGCGATCCAGTGGCTGGACGGTATTTTTCAATTTTTTGTTGATAAACTCCTGACGTTTGGCGGTGCAGACGGCTGCTCCACAGTCCTCACAATAGACCATTTCCAGACGATTTAACTCCGTGCCGCACAAGGTCATAATCCTCTCTCCGTTCCGATCTTCCATCTTAATGACCCCATTGGGGCAGGCGACGGTGCAGGAACCGCAACCGATACACTTTTCCGCCACTCTCAAAAAATTTGTCGGGCCGGGTAGCAGGGCGTTCATGTAACCGAAATGCAGGCAGTTGAGGCCCATTTTTTTTCGGCAGACGGCCACGCAATTGCCGCATCGGCGGCAGAGGTCGCACCTGAGACAGCGTTTGGCTTCCTGTCTGGAGGTGGTTTCAGAGTAACCAAGTTCCACCAGTTCAAAAGAAGTCCTTCTTTTTCTTTCTCCCAACAGCGGCATCAGAGGTCGTTTCAACTTCATCTTTTCCTCTGCCGAAACGGTCAGACAATCTACCCTGGCCCGTCTGGCCGGTATGGCCGGCGATTGGCGCTGAGGACGTCCGGATAGATAACGATGGATTGAGTCGGCGGCTCTCTTGCCTCCACCGATGGCCTGGACTACCGTAGCCGGTCCGGTGACCACGTCACCCGCGGCGAAAATACCTTCCACGCTGGTCATCATACTGACAGGGTTAACACTGATGGTATCTTGTGCCGACCATCCCAGACCGGTCAGTTCGACGAGACTTGACCGATCAGGCCGCTGCCCGATGGCCGAAAGGACGGTGTCCACGCCCAGGGCAAATTCACTCCCTTCCACTGGTATCGATTGCCGCTGCCCGCCGGCGTCAGGCGGTCCCAATTCAGTTTTTACGCAGGTCAGAGAAGTGACCCGTCCATCCCGTCCATTCACCGTTACCGGCATGGTCGAGTAACGCAGATGGACGCCTTCCTCGTTGGCCTGGATAATTTCCTCTTCCTGGGCCGGCATCTCGCTTCGGGATTGACGGTAGATGACGCTGACTTCGGCGCATCCCAGCCTGAGGCAAGTCCTGGCCGCATCAAGTTCCGCATCACCGCCGCCGATGACG
>JADFXK010000339.1 GCA_015233625.1 Deltaproteobacteria bacterium
ATTGACTATCTAAATCCGGCTGCTGTCAGGGAATTTGGTCATAGCGAAGGACAAAAATGCTTCTTCTATTTCGAGGAACGAAGAGAACCTTGCCCCAGGTGCAGCCAATTACGAGTACTTCAGGGTGAAACTTCCCGGTGGGAATACTTCTCCGGCAGAAATCAAAAGACGTATGAGTTTAGCAACACTCCTCTCCAAAATCCTGATGGCAGTCTGTCAAGACTGAGCATATTTCGAGACATCACCGACAGCAAGCGGGCGGAAGAGGCGCTTCGGGAGAGTGAGAAGAAGTACCGTGATCTCTTTGAAGAGTCCTTTGACGGACTCTTCATCACCTCCCCTGCTGGGAAAATCCTGGAAATGAATAAAAAAGGTATCGTGATGTTCGGTTATGACACAAAAGAGGAAGTCTTGAGTCTCGACTTAGCAAAGGATGTTTACGCAGACCCTTTGGACCGAAAATGGATACTTGAATATATAAATTCAGTAGGCTCTGGCGAATACGAAGTTGCCGTCAAAAGAAAGAACGGCGCAACGATACTTACTCATTGCGCGTTGACCGCGGAGAAGGACGAAGAAGGAAAGGTTATCAGATACAGGGGCATAATCCGCGACATCACGGCGAGGAAACTGGCGGAAGAAAGACAAGAATATTTGATGAGGAGGCTAAAGGCCATCTGGGAAATCGCCCGCATGGTTGACGTCAGCTCTCGGCGACTGTGCGATCATGTCCTAACCGAAGCTCTGGCCATGACCAATAGCAGCTATGGTTTCTTTGGCTTTCTAACTGAAGATGAGACTATACAAAATGTTTATTCCTGGTCGCATGAGGTCATGAGTGATTGTCGGGTGGGTGATGGGCCGATCGAATTTTCGGTTGCCCAAGCCGGGCTCTGGGCCGAGGCGGTGCGCCGGAGGAAGGCGCTGCTCGTCAATGACTATCATGCGGAACTTCCCGGTAAAAAAGGAATCCCTGCCGGACATGTTAATCTTCACAGATTATTGGTGGTTCCAATTTTCAGTCATGACCGGATTGTCGCTCTCACTGCCGTGGCCAACAAGGCCGACGATTATACCGAGGATGACTCCGAACAGGTTGCTGCCTTCGTGACCAGCGCCATGGTTATTCTGCAGAAAAGGCAGGCCGAAGAAGAGCTCGTAAGCTATCGCGATCACCTGGAGGACCTGGTGAAACTGAGAACTGCCGAATTGACTCAAGCCAACATCCGGCTTCAAGAACTGGACCGGCTAAAGTCCATGTTCATTGCCTCCATGTCCCATGAGCTTAGAACGCCGCTCAATACCATCATTGGATTCACCGGCATGACTCTTGATGGGTTGTCCGGGCCGCTGAATGAAGAACAAGAGGATAATCTGGGCCGGGTTTACCGTTCCTCCAGGCATTTGCTAAATCTGATCACCGACGTCATCGACATTTCCAAGATCGAGGCGGGCAGAATCAATATCTATCCGGAGCAGTTGATGTTGGATGAACTGGTGTCCGAAGCCGTCGACGCTGTCCAGCCCCAACTCAAGGATAAAGGGTTGACCTTAGAGGTGGACGCGCCGGCTGGCTTGACCATAATCACGGACCGGAAGCGGCTACTCCAGTGCCTACTCAATTTCCTGAGCAATGCCGTGAAATTTACCGAAGCTGGTAAGGTCGCGGTGAGCGTCCGAGAGGTCAATGGCCAATTTGAAATATCCGTGTCGGATACGGGCATCGGGATCGCCGAACAGGATCTGCCGAGGTTGTTCGAGGCCTTCGAACGGCTGGATTCTCATTTACGCGTGAAGGCGGGCGGGACCGGACTTGGACTATACCTGACTAAGAAGCTGGCGACTGAAGTGTTGTCCGGCAGCGTTGCCGTTGAAAGCACGGAGGGGAAGGGCAGTACCTTCCGCATCCGGGTCCCGAAGATGGCATCAAATTAGGAGATAGAAGAATGAAAACCGGACTGGTGATTGAGGACAATAGTGACAATATGGTGCTGATTACCCGGCTTTTGGAAAAGGCCGGCTACAGGACGCTCCAGGCGGAAACAGGCCGAGCCGGGGTTGACATGGCCGTTTGGCAACAGCCTGATTTCATTATTCTGGACATCCAGTTGCCGGACATCGACGGGATCGAGGTGCTGCAGCAATTGCGTGATTCCGAGGCCGGGAAAAACATCCCGGTCATCGCCATGACTTCTTATGCCATGACCGGCGATCGGGAAAAGATTATGATGGCCGGTTGTACCGGGTATATTGAAAAACCGATCGACCCGGCCCGGGTGATCGACCAGATTCGCAAAATACTGGAGGAGTCAACTGAAAATACTGGTGGTTGGCGCTGAGCCTAATGGGGTTGACGGGGATTTATCCAAAACCGAAGCCAAGTGACAGCTCTTCACTCAACCCAAAATATGCTTACTTACTCGGGGCCTATCCGGAGATAAGCCGAATCAGGTCTATGCTAACGATATCAATTACATCCGTATGGTTGAGATTTTTATCTTCCTTGTGGCTAAAATGAATTGGATCAACAGTGACGCATTATATTGAGCGCTAGTTGGCGAATACTATGAAATTAAGAAATTCGATAGAACGGCCGTTGCCCGTCGTTTTGCCTATAGTCTTTGGGTTGTCGGCGTTTCTGTTCTTGCTGGTCGCTGTATTCCCGTCGCGACTATACACGACGCTGGATGCCGCCACATACCTAATCTTACACAATATCATCGAATTATTTAGCGTGCTGGTGTCGCTCTCGATTTTTGGCGTGGGGTGGTATGCCTTTGACCAGTCCAAAAATCATCAGGCGCTTTTTCTCAGCACGGCCTGCCTTGCCATCGGATTGATGGACCTTATGCACACTCTTAGTTTCCCAGGGATGCCCAATTTCATCACCCCCAGCTCGACCAATAAGGGCATCTTATTCTGGATATCCGCTCGCCTGACGTCGGCTGTCGCATTTTTTACCAGCGCCTATATCTATCCCGAGTCGGTCAAGCGTGGATGCTCGAAATTTAACCTACTGACGGCGGCCCTGGCGGTAACGGGGCTGGTGTTTGTCGGCGTTTTCTATTTTCCGGGTTATTTGCCGGCCATGTTCATCGAGGGAAGCGGCCTAACGCCGATCAAGGTATGTTTGGAATACCTGGTCGTCAGCCTGTTTGCTCTCTCGTTCGCCGCCTACTGGAAGCGTTTCACCAAGACGGGCGACCGAGTTCTTATTTGGTACCTGGCGGCCTTTATCGTGTGCATTTTCAGTGAGCTGGCTTTTACATTATACAAAAGCGCCTATGACACCTACAATTTATTAGGCCACCTCTATAAATTGGCTGCCTTTTATATGATATATCAGGGGATATTCACGATCTCAGTCAAACATCCCTATCTGCAGTTGGTGGATACCAGTGAGAAACTCAGGATAGGTATGGCCGAGCGCCGGCGGGCGGAAGAGGCGCTGCGGGAAAGTGAACAACGCTTCAGGGAGGTATTCGACAACACCTCCAATTGCCTTTTTCTTCTTGATCTAACCGAGGACGGTCGTTTCAAATTTGCCGGCTTTAACCCTGCCGCGGAGAACGCGATCGGGATCCCCAACTGCGAGGCTTCCGGCAAATTGGTCGAAGAGGTCTTATCCGAAGAACTGGCCGAAGCAGTTATCGCCAATTATCGTCGGTGTGTGGAGACGGGAAGATTGCTTGATTATGAACAGAAGCTTAATTTACCGGTCGGACCTCGGTATTTCCACACCACCCTGGTCCCGGTGCGAAATATGGCCGGCGGGATTTATCGGCTCCTTGCAGTCGCCAGCGATATCACTGCGAACAAGGAAGCGGAACAAAGTCTGGCCTTGATGAACTTCGCCCTGGACAAGGTACACGACGCTGCTTATCTGATCGATGAGCACGCCCGGTTTCTTTATGTCAATGAAGAGTCCTGTCGTGAATTGAGATATAGTCGTGATGAGCTGCTCGGTTTGAGTGTGGCTGGGGTTGATCCTGACTATCCAGTTGGGCGCTGGTCCGGCCATTGGCGTGATCTCAAGGAGCATGGCTCACTCACGTTTGAAGGGCGGCACCGGGCCAAGGATGGTCATATCTTCCCGGTGGAGATAAGCGCCAATTATTTCGAGTTCGACGGGCAAGGATACAATCTGGCAATGGTTCGGGATATCACCGAGCGCAAACGAGCCGAGGAAGAGCTCATAAGATATCGCGATCACCTGGAGGACCTGGTGAAACTGAGAACTGCCGAATTGACTCAAGCCAACATCCGGCTTCAAGAACTGGACCGGCTAAAATCCATGTTCATCGCCTCTATGTCCCATGAACTGCGGACTCCGCTCAATACCATCATTGGATTCACCGGCATGACTCTTAACGGATTGTCCGGACCGCTGAATGAAGAGCAGGAGGATAATCTGCGTCGAGTTTACCGTTCCTCCAGGCATTTGCTAAATCTGATCACCGACGTCATCGACATTTCCAAGATCGAGGCGGGCAGGATCAATATCTATCCGGAGCAGTTGATGTTGGCTGACCTGGTGGCCGAAGCCGTCGAGGCTGTCCAGCCCCAACTCAGGGAAAAGGGGTTGACCCTGGAGGTGGAGGCGCCGGCTGGCCTGGCCATAGTGACGGACCGAAAACGGCTGCTCCAGTGTCTGCTCAATTTCCTGAGCAATGCCGTGAAATTTACCGAGGCCGGCCAGGTCGCGGTGAGTGTTCGAGAGGTCAATGACCAATTTGAAATATCCGTGTCGGATACGGGCATCGGGATCGCCGAACAGGATCTGCCGAGGTTGTTCGAGGCCTTCGAACGGCTGGATTCTCATTTACGCGTGAAGGCGGGCGGGACCGGACTTGGA
>JADFXK010000033.1 GCA_015233625.1 Deltaproteobacteria bacterium
TCTCACCCGACCTTCACGGCTCCAGCCAAGCCTCGACGTCCCTGGATGGGGTGTCCGGCTCAGCGGAAATTAGAGATGGAATCAGGGCTGAAGGCCATCGCAAAGGGGATGAATTGTTCTTACGTTGCGTTAGCGATGGCAAATTACGAAAAGAAAACGCCATGGTAGCTAAAGCCCGTCAGAAAATGGAAGAGGAATTAAAAAAACTCCAAGCCGGCCTGGCGGGAAAGGGCGGCCTGAAAAAATATTCCAGAGTGTTAGAGAAAGTAGGGCGCCTACGCGAACGCTATCCCCGAGTATCCCAAGGGTTTGAAATCAATGTCAAAGAGCATGAAGGTAAAGCTGTTGAGATAACCTATAGTTTCGACTCAGATAAACTCGGAAAGGCTTATGATGGCAGTTATTATCTCAGAACGAACCGGACAGAGCTAACCCCTCAAGAAATTTGGACCACTTATGTGATGTTGACCAATGTTGAAGATACCTTTCGATGTTTGAAGGGTGAGTTGGGGTTAAGGCCCGTGTATCATAGTAAAGAGTCACGGGTAGAAGGTCATATCTTCATCTCTGTCCTAGCATATCATTTGGTCAGTTACATCCAATATCATGTCCGCAAAGCTGATATTCACCACCACCTAAAAACTATACTGTCAAGGCTTAGAACTCATGTGGCCGTAACCACATCTATGGCGAAACAACACGGTGGAGCGCTCCATATTCGGGGTTGCACCACCCCAACCCAAGAACAGAGAGACATTTACCAGGCCATGGGAATTCAAAACATGCCTTTTCCTGTAAAAATAACAGAAAGTTAAAAGTTTGTAGTGACCATACTGCCGATCGTTTTTTAAATAACAAACTGACATTACAGCACTATTAGATTTCACTGTGGTAAACTTGGGCTAAGGCCACGTTTTCCGGTTGACTGAAGTCCTTATTGATAATACAATAAACATAATATCGTAACTCAGTTATCTACCGTGGCGGCCGGTTATTCATTCAGATATATCCTTCTGTTATGGAGTCGCTGATGCTGAATAAGCCACAAATATAGCTCACTTGGTGCCAAGAAAGGGCTTGCCTTTATGCTACTGACCATAGATGTGGGAAACACCAATATCGTCATCGGTGTCTTCAAGGATAACCGGCTGATCAACGACTGGCGGCTTAGAACCGAGAAGGACATGACTAGCGATGAGTTTTTCATCATGCTGAGAAACTTGTTTGCTTATTCGGACATCGGGCCGGCTGATATAAATGATGTCATTATTTCTTGTGTTGTGCCTCCTCTACTAAATATCCTGGATTATTCCTGCCATAACTATCTAAAAGTTAAACCAGTTATTGTTGGTCCCGGGATAAAGACCGGCATGCCCATCCATTACGACAACCCCAAAGAGGTGGGTGCGGACCGGATTGTCAATTCCGTAGCCGCCTATGAAAAATACAAAACCAGCCTCATCGTCGTCGACTTCGGGACCGCCACCACCTTTGACGTAGTGTCTAAAGATGGAGAATATTTAGGCGGAGCCATCGCCCCTGGGATTATCATCTCTTGTGAAGCGCTATTCCTCAAGGCCTCCAAATTACCCAGGGTGGAACTCTTTTCCAAACCCAAAAGAGTGGTCGCCAAAGACACCATCTCTAGCATGAATGCCGGTATCATCTATGGATACGCCGGGTTGGTGGATGGCATCATAAACCGGATCAAGGCGGAAATGGAATCTGAGTTCACCGTAATCGCCACCGGCGGCCTGGCCCGGGTGGTCGCCTCTGAGACTCAGTCCATCCAGCACGTTGACGATGGCTTAACCCTGGAAGGACTTCGGATCATCCACCAGCGTAATAAACACAAATAGCGACCGGCGGAAGACCATACCAGCCCCGAAAAGCAACAGGGGACGAACGCAATTGATCCAGATAAGAAACAGCCATGACAGATTCTTTAAGAATATCTTTTGCTGATAAGGGAGATAGTCTTATGCCAACGTTAGCCGAAACATGGTTCAACGAAGGTCATGAACAGGGTGTGGCACAGGGGATCCAACAGGGTAACCTATCCACAGCTCATAAAAATCTTGTTGATATTCTGGAGACCCGCTTTCATGTGGTCCCTGTTTCCGTTACCACCCGCATTGATGAACTGGATGACCCGGACAGGTTAAACCGCCTGATCAAAATGGCAGTGGTGGTCGACTCCCTGGCCGAGTTCGAGAAACTCCTCATCAGCACGCATCACTGACCGACCGGACAAAGCCTGAACCGCCGGACGAAGCAGTGCCGGGCCGGGCAGATGTCTATCCGGTTTGGGATGATCTGTTTAGACTCTTTTTCAGCATCGCCGGGTATTTTATATTCCAAGAGGGTGAACATGGATCGAGGCGAAGAAATTATCACGGGTGTTTACCTGGTCGGTGGACCTGATGCGTCGTCTTCCAAGGACTGCCTGGTCTATGCCGTAGATTTTGGCTCTGAGGCGGTATTAATAGATACCGGGGCCGGAGGCAGTGAGGAGGCCATGCTAATCAATATGCGGGGATTGGGTTTAGATCCCCGTCTGTTAAAAACCGCCGTCCTGACCCACAACCATATCGACCACATCGGCGGAGCCGCTTTCTTCAAGGATAGATTCAAATGCCGCCAGATCGCCCACGAATTGGACGTTCCGGCTATGGAATCCGGTGATCCGGTAATCACCGCGGCCAACTGGTATGGCACCCCGGCGCCCAGGCTGACTATTGACCTCAAAGTCAGCGGGCTGACCAACTCGTTGAATTTCGGCGGGGAGACACTGGAGCTTATCCACACCCCAGGCCACACTCCGGGATCTCTGGCTGTGCTGCTGAACCGGGCCGGTCAACTCATCTTGTTTGGCCAGGATATTCACGGCCCATTTATGCCCCAGTTCAAATCCAATCTGGTCGATTATCAGAAGTCAATGGAATATCTGATCAGCCTGTCGCCCGACATTCTGTGCGAAGGTCATTACGGCATCTTCCACGGCAGAAACAAGGTCAAGGCGTTTATCGAAAATCAGGTAAGAGCCAATTGCTGAATTCACTCAGTTGAGATCGAATATGAGTAATGGTCTATCGAGACGGCAGTTTTTGAAAATCATGGCGTCTTGCTCCGTGATCGGGGCCGGTCTGGGCCTTGACTCCAATGCCACAGCCCAGATGCCCATCGACTTCGGGACAGGACAGCCCATAACCGGGCCATCGGAGAAGTTCACTCAAGAAGCCATGTTTTACAAGCCACTGGGGGAGAAGAAAATCGAATGTCTCCTTTGCCCTAGACAGTGTCGAATCATCGATGGTGAACGGGGATACTGTGGCGTCAGAGAAAATCGGGCTGGTAAGTATTACACTATGGTCTATTCTCGAGTCTGTACCGCTCATAATGATCCCATCGAAAAAAAGCCGTTCTATCACTTTCTCCCTGGCACCACCGCCTTTTCCCTGGCCACAGCCGGGTGCAACATAGAATGCCGTTTTTGCCAGAACTGGCAGATCTCCCAGTTTCGCCCGGAGCAGGTCCAGTCTGTCTACCTGCCGCCTGACCAGGTGGCCGACCTGGCCCGTCGGGAATCATCCCCAACTATTGCGTACACCTATTCCGAGCCTGTGATATTCTATGAATACATGTTGGCCACCGCTACAGAGGGACGCCGGCATGGAATCAAGAGCGTCATGGTCTCCAATGGGTTCATCAACCAGGAACCCATGGACAAATTGTTGGGGACGATGGACGCGGTCAAAATCGATCTCAAAGCATTTACCGAAAAATTCTACCGGGAGGTCTGTTCGGGAGAGTTGAAACCAGTGCTCAAGACAATGGAATTGGTCAAAAAGAGAGGCGTCTGGTTGGAAATTGTCGTCCTGATCTTGCCCACTCTCAATGACAGTGACGAAGAAATTACCAATTTGTGTCGCTGGGTCAAGGCCAATCTGGGAAAAGAAACGCCGGTCCATTTCATCCGGTTCTATCCGACATACAAAATCAAAAACTTGCCCCCCACCCCTGTGTCTACTCTGGAAAAGGCTTATCAAATCGCCACGGCGGAAGGGTTGTTTTTTCCCTATGTGGGCAATGTGCCAGGACATCCTATGGATCAAACCAGGTGCCCTCACTGTCGAAACGAGGTCATCCGCCGCATCGGATTCTATGACGTTAAGTGTCTGCTCAAGAACGGCCTATGCCCAAATTGCGACAAGCCGTTGCCCGGGGTGTGGACATAACCGCTCTCATCGTTCCGGGTTACACGGTACAGGTTCCGTGTTATGGGTTGCAGGTTGCGATAATATCACGGTCATTAACAGCCTGCCTGAAATTAGAAACCAGCTATTAATAAGCCGACCAACCGCACTTGTCCCACATCAATGGTTGATCACGCCGCAGGTTAGTGATAGCCTTAAGATTAGCCAAAAGGTCATCCTGTTTCTCACTTTAATCCTCCAGCGTAAAGGAATAGCCAAGTTGGTCACGGAAGAGTTCAGACCCATTAGCGCAAATGAATTTTGGCGGGAAGCTCACATTGATGAGCCTGATCATGAAAAGCGACATAAGATTGGCGACACGTTCGAGATAATTTCCGGACTACCCTCAATCCCAGAGTCAGTCCTCAAGGTCATGGCTCTCCTGGATGATCCCCTTTCTAGTTTCGACCAGGTCATCCGCTGTATCGACACCAGTCTCGGTGTCAAATTTATCAATGTCGCCGGGTCGGCATATTATGGTCAGAAGATTACCCGGTTAGAACAGGCCATGGCCGTACTAGGCTTTGCCCAGATGAAGAACATTGTGACCACAGCCGCGATCCTATCCAAGCTCGACGAATTGGAATTACCAAAAGAATTCAACCGCCACAAATACTGGGAGTATTCTCAAATGAACGCGGCCATTGCTTCGATCATGGGGATGGTCATGCAAGTTGATGATTCTGGTGAGCTTTATACTATCGGCCTATTGATGCACGTTGGGAAGTTACTCTTATCCCATTGTTTCCCAAACGAGTCTCAACAACTCAAAGAAATGTCTAACCAGTTGAACCGACCTTCGATAGAATTGGAGTCCGAACTCCTGGGATTTAACCACGCTGAGTTCGGGGCCCTGGCCCTGTTCAAGTATCATTTGCACTGGCAAGCCTGCAATGGCGTTTGGTATCATCATAGCCAGGTAACCCCCGGCGCGGCCAATTGGGAAAACCGGGCCATCCTGTCAGCCGTCGGCCGCATTTCGGATTCCCTGACTCTGCCTGGATTTGATAAGGTGGAGAAACTATTTCTGAATCGACGTCAGCTTGCTATCATCATTCAAGAAGGTCTTGGAATCGAGGCGATTAAGAAACTCATGCAAGAGGAAAACATCCCGGCCAGCGATTATGGCGAGGATATTCGCTTTGGATGGTCATCCGTTTTCACCACCAGACTAAAAGCGGCTGAAAAAAATCTGCTCCGGGCTCTGGGGCATGTGTTCGGCCGGAGATAAAGCACCCGCCCATGATGGCAACCGGCGACGCCGGCCATAATCATCCCGGCTCACATTCAGTGGGACATTGGAGGGTGGAAAAGGCGGCCAGGATCCTTTTCTCTTTTAAGCGGCGTTTCTCATCAATCTCCATCTCTGGGACATCAGCCAGATACTGCATCAGAGTAACCCGATCAGGCAGTGCAGCCAGACCAGCAGCAAGGACTGATCCGGTTGCGGTGTCCAGGACCTCGGCATCCCGGCCATTAGTCACAGCGGCAAAAGGGATGACCACCGGACCGATCAATCGAGCCAACGACAGCGCCTCTCGGTGTCTCGTAACCAGTGACCCGCGGGCACATTGAATAACCATCCCCTGCCTCTCGCCCAGCTTTATGACCAGATGAGCTGCGGCTGCCTCTACTCGGCCATCCATGGACAAATCAATGGCCACTCCCACCGCTACTTCATCCCGGCCGTAGCCCTTCTCTTCAATTAACAGACGCTCCAGCCGCTGCCGTATTTGCTCGTCGTCTGAATCCGGAAACTCCTTTCCCGTTAAGAAGTCTCTGATTGTTTCATTGATCGGGCATGTCATCTAGATCTCCCGGTTCGGGTTACGGGTAGGGCGTGGCGAGTTTGCCTGAGTTCCCAAATGGTCACTAGGGGTTATCCGTCCACTTTTCTCCAGGTCTAATATAAGTACGCTTTTCAATTACCTTGCCATCATTTGGACAGAGGTATCTATTCTTATAAAGTGTTTTTCCTTCAGAAACAAGCTCTTGAACAGTCTCCATGTAGACCGCATACCCGCCCGACTCACATTTGGGGCAATGGGAACATGGCATAGTGGTGGTGGTTACTCTAAAGCCGGGCAACAGGGTCGTCGTATTCGCTTCCGGGGCCGGTTGGATCGCCTGGCCAGCCACAGTGGTTGACGTCACCGTAGAGGAAATGACCGTGGTTTTAGGTGCGGTGGGGCCGGTTGTGGCAGGCACAGTTGTTGTGGAGATGGTTGTTCGCGTAACCAGGCTGGTGGCCGGAGCGTTCCTCTCGGTGGTACCTTGAGTTGCATAGTCATAAACCAAGAATGCCCCGGCCGCGATGATGGACAAAGCCACAAACAGAACAAGTAACCGGCGGACGGAAATACTCCTGTCAAGGACCGGCTTTCTTTTTATTTCCACTTCCTCAGAGTCTTGACCGGAAGAAATAACCGGCTCCGTTTGCCGGCTATCCGGAGAGATCATCGACGGCGCCCCGGCCTCTGCTTTTGCCTCCGGTTCCGGTTGGATCTCAAGGTCTTCGTGCTCTTCCACCTCATCGGGGTCCAGGATAATACCCTTTTCTGCCGCCTCATCCACCTTTCGACCGGCTTCCATCAAGATAGACATCAGATCAGTCGTGATGGCCGGCCCGCCTGGAGACTTTCGATTTAGTGTCTCCAGGTAGCCTTCCGACCAGGAAAGTATGATGTAAAGCGCCTCTTCGCCAATTCTCGCTCCAACCACGGCATGGGTGATTCTGCCGGCGTCGACGAAGAGGTAGCCACTCCGCTTCCCTCTGGTAATACGCACCGAGGTGGTAATTTGAGACTGGCAAACCATTTGAATCAAATTTGTCAGTTCAACGAAATTGGAGAACAATCCCTTAAATTTCATAATCCGACGCCCTGATTATCGTCAACCGAAATTGAAATCTTGCATCTCCCATCCAGGTATTCAAAAGCGCCTCAACAAAGGAGGTCGGAGAACACCTGGTGATGGTTGCTTGTTACTCTATCGGGATAAAACCAGGCCCAGGTCGGTGACGTCAGCCAGGTCCATGTCAGTCGAGCGTCCAGCGGTGGTCAGATAATTCCCGATCATGGTAGAATCCGCCCCGGCGGTGAACATCATCGCCTGCAACCCGCGCAGATTCCTTTCCCGGCCGCCGCATGTCCTGATATCGACCCGGGGTAAGATGAACCGGTAGATGGCCAGCGACTGCAAAATAGTCAATGGAGCCAGCGGTGGCTGATTAGCCAATTTCGTTCCCTCGATAGGGTTAAGAAAATTTACCGGGACCGAATCCACCCCCAGGTCTCTTAAGGTAAAGGCCATTTCCAGGCGGTGGCTGATCGACTCACCCAAGCCCCAAATCCCACCGCTGCACACCCGAAAGCCCGCTTCTTGGGCCACTTTGACGGTCTCAACCCGGTCCTGGTAGGCATGCGTCGAACATATTTCCGGGAAAAACCCGGCCGAGGTCTCCAGGTTATGATGATAACTGACCAGGCCCGCCTCCTTGAGTTTCCTGGCGGTTTCCCGGTTGAGTATCCCCAACGAGGCGCAAGGACTTATTAGCTTCCGGGCATTGATGTCTGAGATGGCCGAGCAGATCTGATCCAGGTCATGATCTAACCGGACCCCCCGGCCACTGGTCACAATCCCGAAGCGACCAGCACCCCATTTCGCCGCTTGAGCAGCAGATTCGACTATCTCTTCGGCCGGGAGCAACGAAAATGTGTCCGCGTCAGTCTGAAAGTGACTTGACTGGGCACAAAATGAACAGTTTTCAGGGCACTTACCCGATCTGGCGTTTATAATCGCACAAAAAGTAACCTGTCCTTGGGTTTTGTGCCAGGTGATCAAATTGGCGCAGGCGGCCAGAAACATCACTTCAGCCGGAGACGAAAAAGTGGTCAACCAGATGGCCTCCTCGGCCATGATTATCCGGCCCTCGATGACCTCTAAGGCCATTTCGGAACATTTTTGCAATCTATCTTTATTCATAAAAAAAGACACCGTGGATAAAGGCAAATGGATGAGCAATAAGAATCATAATTATATCTGAAACAGCGTCGTGATGCAAGTATCAGGGCAGGTAATTCGACTGTCATGATAGTAATTCAAAGTAGCACAAACCCTCTGATCCGGTCAACGTCAATTATAGGATCAAGACAATTCACCTCGTTTAAGAGAAATTAATCGTTCGGATAGTAAGGTGTGGCGTCTTCTGGTCTGGTTATTCTTTATCGCCAGCCAAAGGGCTTTCTTGGTCCCGATGGTCACTACCAGCTTTTTTCCCCGGGTGATGGCGGTATAGAGTAAATTCCTTTGCAGCAGCACGTAATGCTGGGTCATGACCGGAATGATCACCGCGGGATATTCGCTCCCCTGAGCTTTGTGCACAGATACGGCATAGGCCAAAATCAACTCATCGATTTCACCAAATTCATAATTGACTTCCCGCCCTTCAAAATTAACCGTGATCTCAGCCGATTCCAAATCGACGTGGCTGATTCGGCCCATATCGCCGTTAAATACATCCTTATCGTAGTTATTTCGGATCTGCATCACCTTATCCCCCACCCGGTAAACCCGCCCTCCCCGAATAACCTGATCCCCCTGGGGATTCAAGGCCGTCTGAATCGTTTGATTCAGGTTTCCGGCTCCGATGAGCCCCTTGTGCATCGGAGTGAGGACCTGGACGTCTTCCACCGGATCGAACCCGAAGCGCTGAGGGATCCGTTCCATCAGCAATTTCAATATGGTGGAAATAACCTTGGCCGGGTCTTCCTGCTCAATAAAGTAGAAATCAGTCAGTTTCCCTTCGGGAACGTCAATCACGGGAAATTCACCGCGGTTAATCAGATGGGCGTTGACCACAATCAAGCTGGATTCTGCCTGGCGAAAGATTTGGTTCAGCCTGACGACGGGGAACCGATGAGAATAGATGACATCCTTGAGCACGTTACCCGGCCCCACGGACGGCAGTTGGTCCACATCGCCGACCAGAATTATGGAACCAGACAGAGGAATGGCCCGGACCAGAGAGTTCATTAGAGCAATATCGATCATGGAGGCTTCGTCCACAATGATCACATCGACATTCAACGGGTGTTCTTCATTTTTTTTGAATTGACGATCTTTAGGACTAAATTCAAGTAACCGGTGAATCGTCTTGGCCGGACATCCGCACGACTCGGACAAACGTTTAGCCGCCCGGCCGGTGGGCGCAGCCAGGAGCACACTACAGCCGCGCCTTTCAAAAATTCTTAGGATCGCTCTGACAATGGTGGTCTTACCCGTACCCGGCCCGCCGGTAATGACCATCACCTTCCTGTTTAGGGCGGCTTTGATCGCCTCGGCCTGTTTTAGGGCCAGGGTCAGCCCCATCTCCTGGGCCACCCAAGCCAGGGCCGTCTCAGCGTTTATCCGGCCTGCCCCGGAAGGATAATAAGCCAGATCAGATAATCTGGACGCGGCATTCCGTTCCGCCGCATAAAGTTTGGCCAGGTAAATGGGCCGACCGACGGGGCGACCGTTATGAACCTGAGGAACAATTTTTTCTTCTGCCGCCACATCCCCCGTGGCCAGCCTGGCCAGCAGAGCTTCTGCTATTCTTTCCAATGGGATGTCAAGAAGCTCACGGGTCTCCTCCAGCAGTTGATCTTCCGGATAATAGACATGGCCGTCGTCGCCTCGTTCCTTAAGCACATACAATAAGCCGGCCTGGCACCGAGCTTGGGAATCCTTGGGTATGCCCATATTGGCCGCGATCTTGTCCGCGGTGATAAACCCAATGCCAAAAATGTCTTCGGCCAGCCGGTAGGGATTGGCAGTTACCACATCAATGGCTTCCCGGCCGTAGCGTTTAAAAATCCTGACCGCGTAGACCGTGCTTACTCCATGCCCTTGAAGAAAGATCATCATCTCCCGGATTTCTTTTTGCTCTTGCCAGGCCTGACTAATCAGGCCCACCCGTTTCCGTCCGATCCCGGCCACACTAAACAATTTTTCCGGTGATTCCTCAATAATTTTTAGAGTGTCCGCCCCAAAAACAGTCACGATCCGCTTGGCCATAACCGGCCCGATCCCCTTGACCAATCCCGAGCCTAAATATTTTTCAATACCCCCGGCCTCAGCCGGGACGATGGAACGGTAATCTTTGACGTTGAACTGCTCCCCGAATTTGGAATGTTGACTCCAGGTGCCGGTTAGTTGTAATATCTCCCCTGGCGTGACCGCGGCCAGCGAACCGACCACGGTGACCAGATCCCGCGCCCCTTTCACCTTGAGCTTAAGTACGGTATAATTGGTCTCATCATTGACATAGGTCACCCGTTCTACCTGACCCTGCAAGGTCATTAGCGAAAACAGATTCATATTTTCAGGATGATCCGATTTGATCATATTCACCCTTTAGTGCCGGGAGCCGGCCGCCCCGGATGGACACAACTCACCTTTGAGGACGATATCAGACCGGCCGATGGTTGCCCTGAACGCGCAACCTGCCAACCCATAACTCGAAACCCGAAACCTGCAACTCGAAACCGAATCTATGAAAATACTGGGAATTGATACGGCCACTATGGCCGGTAGTGTGGCAATTGTGGATGGAGAAAGACTTTTGGGCGTACGTCTCCTGAACGTCCCGGAGACTCATTCCAAACGGCTTCATCTGGCCATTGACCGACTGCTGACTGAAACGAGGTTGAGGTTGACCGACCTGGACGGGTTGGCCGTGACCCGCGGCCCGGGAAGCTTCACCGGATTAAGAATCGGCATGGCCGCGGCCAAGGGTTTGGCTCTGGCCACGGGGATGCCTTTAGTCGGGGTGTCGACGCTCGATGTCCTGGCCGCCAATTTCTTTGGATGCCGGCACCCTATCTGTCCTATCCTGGACGCCAAGAAAAAACAAATTTTTACCGGCCTATATCAATGCCAGGACTCCGGCCCGGCGATCAAAGTCCGGCCCGAGGTGTGCGTCACGCTCGAAGCTTTTCTGGATACCCTTCCCCCACAACCGGTTATCTTTGCTGGAGACGGACCGAGTCTCTACCGGCAAATAATTTTAGACCACCGGGGCAGCCTGGCCATTATGGCCCCGCCAGGGTTGAACTATCTCAGCCCGGCCCAAACGGCTTTTCTGGGCCTGACCGAGTTGACCTCAGGCCGAAATCATGATCTCGACGCCCTAACGCCTTTATATATCCGGGCGTCCGACGCCGAAATATTCATCCAGCCACCGGTCAGTACCGGGTATTAAAATTCTTAAATTCTCCGGTCGCGGCGGACCAATCAACATTGACGTCGGTGACCTGGGCGCGGGACGGACCGCGATGAAGCCAGGCGACCAGGGCCTCCACCGCCTTTATTTCGCCTTCGATCACCGCTTCCACGTCGCCATTGTTCAGATTCCGGACCCACCCGGTCACTCCCAGCCGGAAAGCTTCCTCACTGGTCTTGGCCCGGAAAAATACTCCCTGGACCCATCCTTTAACAATCGCGTGGGCTCTGGTGGTGGCCATATCTTTTACCTCCGAAGATCCCCGGCAGTTTATCCCGACCAGGCGGTATAACAACTGGGCGGCTGCTTAGTCGGTGCGGTTATCTGGTTGAACAAGTGACAAGAACTGTTTCTCATCCAATATCGTCAGCCCAAGCTCTCGGGCCTTGGTTAACTTGGAGCCGGGGTCGGCGCCGGCCACCACATAATCAGTCTTTTTGCTCACCGCCGAAACCACCCGCCCGCCCAGTTCATCGACCAACTTCTTGGCCTCCTCCCGAGACATGGTTGGCAGCCCGCCGGTAAACAAAAAGCTCTTACCTTCCAATAAGGCGGCCCTATCCACAGGCTGGGGGCTGTCCAAAACAGTCACTCCCGCGTCCAGCAATCGGTCAACCTCCCGATTATTCTCCTCGCTAGAAAAGAAGTCGACGACCGACCCGGCCGACTGAGGTCCGATCTCGTCAATAGTCTCCAGAAATTCCTTGGACGCGGCCCGGATTCTGGCAATCGAGCCGAATTCCCGAGCCAGGACTTTGGACAAATGTTCACCCACAAAGCGGATACCCAGGGCGAACAACAACCGGTCCAGGGTCACCCGGCGGCTCCGGTCAATCGAGGCCAGGGCGTTGGCCTCCGACTTTTCAGCAAATCTGTCCAGCCGGCTCAAATCACCCGGCTTAAGAAAGTAAAGATCCGACGGTCGGGTGACCAGACCCAAATCCACCAACCGGTCAATAATCTTATCACCCAGACCGTCTATATCCATGGCCCGGCGGGAAACAAAATGCTTTATCGACTCCTTGACCTTGGCCGGACAATCAATATTCAAGCACCTGGTCACCGCCTCGCCTTCCGGCCGGACCACCCGACTCCCGCAGACGGGGCACTGACCGGGCATGACAAATGCTTGTTCCGCTCCGGTCCGCTCGTCGCCAACGACCATGACCACTTCCGGGATAACATCCCCGGCCCGCTGGACCAGGACAGTATCCCCGACCCGGACATCCTTTTTCTCTATCTCATCGGCGTTATGGAGGGTCGCCCGGCTGACGGTGACTCCGCCCACATTAACCGGTTCCAAGATAGCCACCGGCGTTAGGGCTCCGGTTCGGCCAACCTGGACATGAATTTCCTTTACCCTGGTCAGGGCCTGGGTGGGTTTAAATTTGTAGGCCGCGGCCCATCTGGGGGAGCGGCTCTTGACACCCAATCGGGCTTGCAGTTCCAGGCTATTAACTTTGACCACCAGGCCATCGATGTCGTAGGGTAGACGGTCGCGCTCCGATTCTATCCAAGCGATTGATGACAACACCCCCTCAATCCCAGATGACCGGCGGGCCAGGGGATTGGTCCGCAGACCCCAGCGGGGAATAGTCTGGAGTATCTCCCAATGCGTCTCAAAGGTTCGACCGATAACTTCACCCAGGCCGTAAAAGAAACATTCCAGGGGGCGGGAAGCCGTGATCCGCGAATCCAATTGTCTCAAAGAACCGGCCGCGGCATTTCGGGGATTGGCAAAAGGTGTTTCTCCGGCCTCTAGACGAGTGCGATTAAGCTCTTTAAAGGCCTGGCCGGCCATGAACACCTCGCCCCGGACCTCCAGTTTAGCCGGGATGGGCATCAAAGCGTCATCGAGCAAAGTCAGCGGCACAGTCTTGATCGTTTTGACGTTCAGGCTGATATCTTCTCCGGTCTGCCCATCACCCCGGGTGGATCCGGTCACCAACCGCCCATGGTCGTAGACTAATTCGATAGCCAACCCGTCCATCTTGGGCTCCATCACGTATTCCACCGGGCTGTCGTCCTTTAGATACCGCTTAATCCGAGCGTCGAACTCCACCACCTCCTGGGGATCGAAGGCGTTTTCCAGGCTGAGCATGGGGATCGTATGGGTGATGGTGCTAAATTTTTCTAACGGAGGAGCGCCAACCCGTTGGGTGGGAGAATCTGGGGTAATCAGGTGAGGTAATTCAGATTCCAGCCGAACTAGTTCATTAAATAAAAGATCGTACTGACCATCCGGGATGGCCGGATCATCTGCCGCATAGTAACGATAATTATGATAATTGATTTGTCGTCTAAGTTCTTCTATCCGTTCTTTTGGATCCATGGGAATCAGTTCTTATCTACCGGCCAGGCCAGGGCCGCCGGGTGCAGGCCGGAAAGATCGCCATGTGATTACTTTATGTTGCTCCCACACGGAGATTAATCCACCATCATTAGCAGACCATCTCTCCGGGGACCGACGACAGGCGAGACTCTCCTGGTTCGCCACCCATTTCGATAAGGCGCGAACAATTAGATAATGGATGCCACCTCGGCAATGCTCCTAAAGCCGGTCACAGCCGCTTCTTTAAAAGCCGGGTCCCGAAAGCCATGTTTCCACTTCAGACTAGACAGTTCATCTGACACAACCAGTAACCCCGCCGTTTCCACTCCTCGGAAAACCGCCACGGTCAACAGCGCAGAGGCCTCCATCTCCACGGCCAGGACATTCTGGTCGACATACCGCGACACCTTCTCTACCGTCTCCCGATATGGCGCGTCCGTAGTCCAAACCTTTCCTTGTCTGACTCTGCCGCCATTAGCCGCTAAAGTATTTTCAATGATTTTGACCAATGAGGCACTGGGCTTGGGTTCATCCGGCCAGATGGGATAGTGGCCTGAGGTACCCTCTTCCGGCATGGTTTCAGTAGGGAGAACAAAGTGGCCGATATGGAGGTCCGGTTGCAGGGAGCCACACCACCCGAAAAAGAGTATCTTTCTGGCCCCCAGGGCGATCAGCTTTTCTAAGACCATCACCGCTTGAGGGGCGCCCAGGGCGGGACCGGCGACTGCAAAAGGGGTGTCATTGTAAATCCCTTCCCAGAGCCCAAAATAAGGATCATACCTTTTCGTGACATCGGCTTCCGGGGCCACTTCCCGCAGAAACTGGCGCAAATCCAATGGAGATAGAATTAGAACTGCGGTGGGGGCAATGGACAGTTCATGTCTGCCTCTCATTGGTCTGATCAGGACATCGTCATCCGATTGGGGACCATTACCAAATCGTGAGTCTGTCCCTGAGGGTGACTTCTTTCTCTTAAATGGGTTTTTCATATGGGCTATCGAATCCTTTGTATAAACTCAGGTAAACGAAGATAAATCTTTAGGTTAGCTTCCTTCAAACCAGGGGTTGAAGACGTCTGCGACCATCTAAGTTGGTAATATTAATGCCTGGATAAAAATATATCAACACAATTCTAGCTTAGCCCGTAATTTTCTTGTTCAACACCAGGGAAGCCGGCGACTTTACGCAGGTGTTGATTCACTTGAGGAAAGGCGACGTCCATCAGGCACCAGGGGAGAATAGATGAGTTGGCTTGGAGGATTTTGTGATTGGCCGCGACAGGACGAAAGTCTTCGTCCACAAGAGTTCTGGTCGGAAGCCTACCAGGTAAACAGGCGAGTAGAACTGGACATCAAAGGAGAAGATTTAGTTTATAACCCGATGCCGAGTAGTATATTCCTGGTCGGAGAGGACTACCTGGGTGGCCAGGCGCTTCTCGGTATTAAGGATGATCGGTCCGAGCAGATTGGCTGTCATTTCACTGGGATCGGTCGGCACAGATATAATCACGAACACGACGCACTTACTGACGTCACCGGCCTGGATCAGTTCCGCTTCGGCCGGACTGATTTGAACGCGATAATCTGGTTTGAACAGAAGAGGATCCATGATGACGAAGGCTAACGCAGGATCATCTAATGACTGAAGCCATTTAAATGGAAAGTCCTCTGGGCGTTCAATGATCGTATAGAGCTTCCTTTTTTCAAAGCCCAATATCCCCCGGTCCATTCGGATAACTTGCTGGGGCGAGTACTGGATTTCCCCAAAACGGATGGTTTTGAAGTTTGCCAAGGGGGTATCTGGTATCTGGCTCAAATTCAACTCTCTTCTGGTTCCTGTTTGCGTTTTTTCCATAGATTAGCCACTTGGGCAAGATCGACCGGGGTCTGACGGGCCGCCTCGATGTTTTCTTCCTGGATTCTTTCGTAAATCTCCTGGCGGTGGACAATCACGTTCCTTGGTGCTTCTATCCCCAATTTGACATGGTTGCCTTTGACCTCAACCACCGTCACTCGAATATTGTCACCAATGGTGATGGTCTCGCCCGACTTCCGTGTCAAAATAAGCAATGTCCAACTCCATTCGCCGAAAACGCTGGTTGCAGTGCTCTGGGCGAGTCGGTTAGTCGCAGGCGAACACTAATAAACGTCTAAATAGGATCGGGCTGTTGGGTCACTAAGCCCAATGAATTATAATCCCTTTACCTGACTGGGTCAAGCATCTATATCAAAGAATAACCCAATTTGTTTAGGCCCCAGAGATCATTCCGGAATACTTTGCGCCCAGATTTAAGTCAAACATAAGTCTATTTTATTTTGGGTGATCAGTAGGTTCCTGGGGGACGATCTTCCAATTCAACTCGCTGCACGAAATTGGCGATCTTTTCTGCGATCAGTCGATCGTCCCGGGATTTCTCCTTCAATTTGAATAACAGGCCGGCAAAGTTGTAACTCTTGTTGGCCTGGTAAGCAGCGGCTCTAACTACTTTCGCTTTCAGTTGGAAACTATCCCGGCCCATTTTGAGGGTCAGTCCGATCTCCATACCCGAGGCCAATTTATTCTCATTGTTCGACTTGTAAATGATCCCTGCCCCACCGGCCGACAGGTCCAATATTCTTACACTTGATAAACTTCTATTCAGGATAATCAACTGGCAATCATGGGCGGGTCTGATATTGGCCCGGAAGAATCTTCTTTTGTTGAAGCTACGGATAGAAAAATCAGTTATTTTGATGATAACAAACTGCTCAAATAATTTCAGGCCTTCATCAATGCAATCGACAATCAACGCGTCGAGGCCCATTTTCATGCTTTCTTTCCCGGCCACTTTTTTAAAGTCTATGGCAAAGGCAAGTTTGACCCGGTCTCCGACCTGAGATTTCGACAAACGCGGGACAGGTTGAACCAATTTTATCTTGTCATCATCGATTGATACAATCTTGGTCGGCCGGAACTCCAGTCCGTCCACAACGATATCTACTACCCCTCCCAGTTTCGAAATGCGGGACAAGAGGTTTATTGATTCCGCCTTCTGGGTTCTGTCTTGCCGCTTGCTTAAGAAGCCTAGTATGGCCATAACGTACCGTTAAGTCACTCTAATTAATGGCGTTCAGGTATGTGGTTTAGGTCTACCCATTATCGCTCCGGTTAAGAAGAATTACTGATTCTCAACCCTGGTCGCATCCATCACACCTGGGCGGGTCGGAGTTGCGGGTGACCGGTAGAGGCTCTCTGGGTGCTGATCCAGATGGTTATCGTTTTTTGCCAGGTACTTGCTTCAGACACACCAAGAGAAACCCGCCACTCAACTCATTGAATGAAATTAACGATACTCAGAGACATGATCTTGGTGGATGAGGACATGGCCGCCTGGAGATTTTGCTGCTGGGCGAGCAGATCCGTGATGGCCGTGGTCATATCGGCATACTCCACGTTACCCAACAAAGTTGACATATTCTGACTTAATGTGTCCATATAGGTGTTGGTCGCATCAAGGCGGGTGGAGCGCGCCCCGATGTTGGCATTCACATCAGCCGTCCGGGTCGACCCGGCAGAGATGGGGTCAATCGTTTTATTAATGGCAGCTTGATCATTATTGGCCAGGGCGTCCCGCAACGCAAAGAGATTGCCCAAAGTGTCGGAAGAACCTTTAACTCCCAGGAGCGCGGCAGTTTTTTCCCACTGCTTACCGTTTACCGCCGGATCATATCCGGCCGAAGCCACCTTTTGTTCCTCTTCTACATACAGCGTCTTGCCATTTTCAAGCGAGCTGAGATCGATGCCTTTTTTCTGATCGTTAAGCCCTGCATACAAACTTATATCATTTTTATTCAAGATGTCAAGCAAATCTCCAACGGTTACGGCTGATGTAAGATCGAAATCCGCGCTCTTCGCCCCTAGATTGACTTGAATCCTTTTGAGGGCGTCAGACAATCCGGTACCGCCGCCCAATACGTCCACCGCAGTAAGCCGGGTAATGTTGGGATTCAGATCAGTTCCGGTGTAGGTGGCCGCGCCTTCATTACTTACGCCCAATAATCCTAAGTCCTTAGCTGTAGTGGTCCCGGCCGATCCTTCTTGGACCTGAATCACTCCCTTAGCCGTGGGTTGGGTATCGGTCAGCACCAGATTCTTATTATTTCCAGATAAAGACGCTTTAAGAGAAAAAGTTGAGCCGGGATGGGTCCCTCCATAGTTGTTGATGGCGTTAACCACATCATGCATAGTCACGGCCTGGCTGAAATCAATCGTCGCCGTATCGCCGCTCATGTCCGTAAAAGCCACCTTACCGGGACTCACCCCCGCCCCGGAATTAAGATCCGACAGTCGGGTGGAATCAACTCCATGCCGGGCGGTGCTGGAATCTAGAGAGATAGTCTGCAAGAAATCCACCGCCCCAGGAGTAATATTGTCCGGGGCCACAGTGATTGTGGAGTTATGGCCGCTGGTACCGGACTTGAGAACAAATCCTACTTTGGGATCATAATTCACCTGAACATTATTCAGCGGACCTAATTTCGGGTCTCCGGGGATGGGCGGTACGGCCCCGGGATCGCCGTTAATTTTGCTATAGATCTCTCGCATCAGGCCATTGGAATCATAGCGCCCCGGATCGATCTTAATGGGATCGGAACTTATTCCGTCCACAGTCAAGAGGAAAGAACTGTTGGCCGGGACCGTGATAGAGAAGAAGGCCGGCGTATCTGACTTTCGGACACTTCCGTAGCCAGCCTGATTGGCCGTAAAGCCCAGCGTTTCATCCGCCGTGCCGCGGGACTTATCCAGGGCAAAAGTATGTTGTCCGCTAGTTTCGTTAATACTAAAAGTTCCGGTGGTATCATCCACCGCCACGGTGTACGTGCCCTTTAACGGGGAATTGGTTCCATCAAGCTGCTTTTGAATCGTGTTGGCCAACTGCCAGTTGGTGTAGTTGCCGGCCGGAATGGTCACCGAGATGCCCCGAGCCCCGTTGTCTTCCGACACATAGAGGACGTTGTTGGCATCAGCCGATCCGGAACCGGTGGCGTTATAGTTCCCGGCTGGAAGGCCCAAAGAACTCAGCAAAGTGTTCCCGGCCGGGCTAGTCAAGCTTAGAGTTGAGGCATTGCCGGACTCCTGGTTTATGAAATTGAACCCTGTCCCGTTAAATGCCACGGATACCTGGTGGCCAGCGAATGCAGTATCCAGTCCGGTCTGAATGGCCGAGGCCAGTTGCGCTCCGGTGTAGTTTCCGGGCGGAACGGTAATGGCCTGGGCCGGCCCGCCGGGCGGATTGGACGTAATCTGGAACTGATCGTTGGTTCCGGCAATGATATTGAACGCACTAGCCGCATCCGCCGTGGCCTGCTGACCGACGGCCAAATTACTATCCGTGCTAAACCCGAGCACGTTGGCCGCGGTGGAACCGGCGTTGGTCCAGTTAATCGAGATGGGATTGGAATTCCCGGCGGTATTGGTGATGTTAAACTTATTCTGAGCCAAATCATATTGAACGTTGTAGGTATCATTGCTCGCGGCGGTGCTTCCCAGGGCTTTCTTTAAGGCCGCGGCCACGTCTTGTCCAGAGTAGGCCTGACCGGCATTCAGACCGCCATCGGTGATCAAAGACACTGTCTTCGCCGCCCCAGGGCCTGCGCCGTCGGGGTCCCAGACAACACTGTCGTTCACGCCGGCGGTAAAGACAAAATTGGAATCGGTGTTTACG
>JADFXK010000340.1 GCA_015233625.1 Deltaproteobacteria bacterium
GGCAAGGGCCAGATCATTGTAACCAACGCCGGCGGACTCATGTCTATGGAGTCATTTGTCCTGCAATGGCAAAATGGCAACCTGGTTACGGTGGCGGAGAAGGTGAAATGGTATCTTAGAGTCTGGGACATCCCTGGCCGGGGACCGACTCTGGTGGGCCAGCAGCGGGCGCCGGAAGAGTCATTTATGCCGGGCATTTACGCCATAACTATCTCGAACGGGGAGGCGGTCAAGGGTGAACGGATCCCAGTCCCGGAAAATTTTCAATGGAAAATCAATATCTACAATGCCGCTGAAATCGACCTCAAAGAAAAAGGGGTCAAAAGGTTTGTCATGCTTGACGATCAAGATCACCTCCGGCTTCTGGGGATGGACGGTTTCGCCGCCTATACCAGCGCCGAATTTTACGGTGGCACCATCAATTTCGTAAGGAAGAAGGCCGAAAATGCTTTTACGGAAGAACCGGGTGAAATAACTTATCTCCCGGCCCGGATATTGTCCGTCGATCTCAAGAAGGATGGAAACAAGGAGATAATCGTCAGCCAGAACCAGGACAGCACTTTTCGCATGGTGGAGAGATATCGTAACTTCACTGAAGGGACCATTGTGTCTCTGACCTGGGATGGGGTCGGAATGCGGCAGAATTGGAAGACCAGAAAGGTCAGCGGATACCTGGCTGATTACACCATAGGTGATCTCAATAATGACGGAGTCCCGGAACTGGTTATCATGTCGGTGTACCATCATTTTGCCGATGAGTTGAACCCCAAGTTGTCCCGGACCAAGGTAATCACCTTTAGCCTGGGTCAGGTGGCCACTATGAAGGGAAAGCCGGCTAAATAAAGTGTTTCTTTTTACCTGGTGACCGGCCGCCGCGTTCCCCTGGGCTGATAAGCTGAGATTGTCTCAGCCACAACCAGTCCGGGTGAGCGCGGTTTATTTTTCGGGGTAGAGTTAAATTCCTTTTGCCTTTTGTTTCATTTTTGCCCAATCAAAGCTTTTAGCCAGCTTGAGGGCTTCATCTCCGTCTAGTCCTTGAAAATGGAAGATAAAGACCATTCCGCCACCGGATCCGGCCGTAGTCTCTAAGGCCACATTAATACTACCCGAACGGCCTTTCTTGTCGTAGACCTGATGCACGTTGAACCCATCTATCTTGCCGAACTTCATTCTTTCCTCAGGCATATCCACATCCATCGGCTCAGTTTTTTCGGCCGGCACGGCAGCCATGGCATGTTGCCCCTTTATAATGATAGCTGTGATCTGCTGATCACCTTTGGTGTATTTTTTTTGGGCTGTGACCATTTTTCCCCCCGCCATGTCCGCATTGACGCCGGTAGGTGCCTGGCCTTGCCATCCCGGAAGATCGGGAAAGCATGAATAGAGTGACTCATAGGACGCCCCGGCCGCGGCTCCAGCCAGACCCAGGGTCGTCAGTGTGACCAGTAGGATGATCAGCAAACTGGGACCGGCCCCCCCTCGTTTTAATCCGAAAAATGTCATTCACATCCTCCTTTGATAATAAGAAACGGTGTCAGGTTTGCTTTTAGCTTTACGTCAGGAACTCTTTTTGGGCTTTAAGCTGCGAGACGGCTTTTTCTTGGAAAAGCCGCCAGTCTATGTGGTAATTGCTTTTTTCAACGGCGTCCCAGACCAGATTCTTGTATCGCCTTGAAGCAAAATAAGTTTTCAATTCTTCAGCAAAAGGAAGGATCTGATGACCACCTCTCCAGGTAAAGATATTGCCTGTGTTAGCCTCGGTGCAGCAACCAAGATATATGGCCCAGCTTACGTCGGCTAGAGTATAATCCGATGTATCTCGGATTAAAGCCAGGAGCTGTCCTTCATCAGCCGGATTTAAGAATTTGAACCGTTCCCGGTACATCCAGGCATTATGGTAAAACTGCGGGCAGTTGACGACAGCTTCTTTCCCGATCCTCTTGGCCATTAAGATCAAGACCATATATATCTCGTGACCGATTCCCAACCCAGGGTAATCTTGTCCCGGTAAAGGAGGCCGCTGAGGAGTGAAGTTATATTCCGGATTTTGCAGGCAAACCCATTCAAGCATGAGCATGTTGAAGCCGGTTGTTTTATCACCCGGCCCGGGTGGATTTGAACACGGGTGCTTCAGTAAACCTTCAGTCAAGATCATTTCTATTAAGAGATGTTCCGGGTCTTCCATGCCGCCGAAAAAGACTTTGACCAACTGCCGATACGGATCGTCGAGATTGAAGATCAAACGGAAATTGTCAAAGCCTTCTCTTCTCAGGATGTCGAATATTCCGTACTCTTCAAAAACCAATTTCAGACCATCAACTGAGTAATTATTTAATAACAAATCTGATTTCTTGAACGTGGTCAGCCCGAAAGACAGATCTTGTTCGGTTAAATCATAAGAATTAGAACTACTCCGTCTAAAGTCGGTGGGGTCTAATCGCCGATAAATTCGTTTAAATCGTTTTTCTACTTCCTCTAGTTTCCAGTTGGGGCGAACAGTCATGACCGGGCAAGGGCTGTCATTAATGATCCGGTCGGCCGTACTTCCGACCACCAGATCGCCAATCCCGGTTCTTCCCTGGGTCCCCATCACTATCAGATCAATATTTTCTTTGATTGTAGTCCGAAAGATGGCTGGAATTGGAGGTAACTTGGAAATCAGAGGTATAATTTGAGCATTTTTTGATAACACGGTCACCTGTCGATGCAAGTCGCTCATTAACTCATCCGGGCCGGCTGTCTCGTTCACGCCGCCTCCAGAATGTCTATTGGAGTTGAGCATGCTCTCGCGTTCATGGACTGCGTGAAGGATGACCAGTTCTGCTTTGAACGCGTTGGCCAAGGCTATGGCATACACTAAAGCCAGTTGAGAAGCCTCGGAAAAATCTGTGGGGTAGAGTATCTTTTGAGGTGGAAATGGTCTGGGCGACTTGATCATCTCGGTCATATTGTCTTCCACCCCCCAAAGATTCACCGCCTCAAATCTATTTATGAAAGACTTGTATTCAACCGGTTTAATAGAAATGACCGGACACTTTGTTTTTCTAATAATGCGCCAGGCTGTTCCGCCCATGATCACGCTTTCCAGACCGGTTGTCCCATGGGTGCCCTGAATGACCAAATCAGGATGAACTGTTTCTATGGCCTGGATGATCTTGACAAAAGGCACACCCTTCTCGACACGGCGGGCATGTTTGACCCCATCAACGGGGAGAGACTGTAAAAAGAGGTCCATCTGGTCCAGCGCCTTCTTTCTTTCCTCCGACGTAACTTCCGACTCTTCATTTGGCCGAGAGATGTCAGGAAAGAAAAGCTTGGCTGAAAGAGAAAAAACTGGAATGACATGGAGGAAAACAACCTCGGCGTGAAAAACACCGGCCAGTTTAATGGCATAAAGGCAGGTGTGTTTGGACGAGGCTGAAAAATCAATGGGGGTCAGGATTGTATTTACATTGATCATGATTTTGTGATGAGGAATAAAGATATGCCAAGTGGTATGGTCAACGAATGCTTTGGGACGCCACGACAAGCAAAAGATAGGAGCATCGGTTAAGTACCATGGCGGGCAGAAGATGTCAAGAATGATCAGAATTGGCTGGATGGCCGAGGAAAAGGAATCAACTTACCAGTGCTGGCCTGTCGCGGTCGGTTGCCCAAATAAAAAAATGCTTGGTCATTACCCGGCAACAGGATGTGATATAAAGATAATTTTTGAATTGCGGGATTGAGTTGAAAGCACTGATTGGTTATGATTCGAGATCTGGCCTGGCTGAATGATACCTGGCAGTACGGGGAGGAATTGCTATTTCCTGTCAATCCATGAATCATCGGTCAATCGGAAATATAACTTCATATTCAATAATTATATATAAAATCAATAAACTGGTCATAGTCAGGTAATCGTAGTTGAAAGGATTGAGAAGAAATCATCCGGATATAGGAAATTGTGCTTCCTATTGTTTTCCAAGGCAAGCAATATGCCCTAAAAAAACAGTATGTTTACTATTTGGCATCTCAATTGCATTAAGGCGCTCAACCATCAGTCATTAGTTCCGGACCCGCAGATAAGTTGAAAGAAGTCTATGGCCAAGAAAAGGACACCCGGCGGCGAAACCTCTGAAATCAAAGGCCTTGTCATTCCTGAATCCTGGAATGAGGCTGGAGAAGTGGTTGAGGTGGTCATTTCGGGCTTCGACGAAGTGAATTATTTGGTGGAAAAGGGCCCCCATGCAGATGAACTGGTGGCTTTGATCCATAAGGAGGTCAACGTAAAAGGGATACTTAAAGAACTTAACGGAGGGGTAAAGATGATCAAAGTTGATGAGTACCAGGTAGCGGAGCGCCCCAAGTCACGGGGCATCGTCAAAGCCATCGTGGTTTTGATTTGTACCTTGATGTTGGGCTTTGCTCCGGCATTGCCAAGCATGGCGGCCGATGATTTGAACCCGGCCCCCAAGACCACGAAAGCCACGAAAGTCAAGAAAGCCAAAAAAGTAGCCAAGAAAGTCAAGAAAGCCAAGAAGGCCAAGAAAGCAATCAAGAAAGCCAAGAAAGCCAAAGCAGAAGCGATGTAATTTTAGCTTTACAGCCACGAGTCGAACAAAGTAGAAGGCAGTTGGGACGATCATAAACTTAGATTTAGATTCAGACTCGGGCAGGATAATCCAAAAGAAATGAGAGGCTGGCGGTTCAGCCGGTCGTTTGTTCTTCCTGCCTGTTTCAATCATTGGATCTTCCAGTCGGGGCCAAGATTGTTCTTGTTGCTGAGGAGAAAAGAGGAAAGTCCACATTTTGGTTAAATCACCACCATCGCTACCGGGTGCCGAAACCAATTTCGGACAAAA
>JADFXK010000341.1:0-3876 GCA_015233625.1 Deltaproteobacteria bacterium
CCTGTGGGAAGAGCAGAAAATTTATGTGACCGTGAGCGCCGGCGTAGCCTCGTCGGAAAATTTACCTGACGCAAACCTTGACTCTTTGCTCCGGTTGGCCGATGAAGCCCTCCTGGAGGCTAAGGGTAATGGCCGCAACCAGGTTCGGACATGGCCGGCAAATATCAAGACCGGTCCGGCCATTCCCCTGGGCGCAAATAATCTCGACGTCATCCCTGATGATGGCACCATGATAGAATCAACGCCTGTATAGAATGCAACCGCCCCCCCACCCGGACTCCCGTTAGACTAATGATGCGGCAGTCCCTCTTGAAGCGGGATGCGCAGACCCTGGAGCAAAAACGTCCCTAACGTGGCCACGACGCCCAGACTCACGATACCCGCGCGGAAAGTGAACAGATCCCCCATCACCCCTAGGAACAGCGGAACCAACCCCATCCCCATCAGAACAGCAAAAAAAATGACCAGGGCCACGGCAGCCGGTCTTTCATCTACATCGGTCAGCAAGGCCGCCATCGACAGACCCAAAGGAAAGAAACCGGAGGGGGTCGTTCCCTGCAGAGAAAGGACCAGAAGCAACAGGGGAAAAGTTGAAAGCAGCCCAACCAAAATGGTCAACAACGCCGAAACCAGATACAACCGCAACACGATAGCCTGATATCCCAACCGATCAGCCAGCGCCCCCGCAATGAATGGAAAGACGAACCCGCCCAGGCGGCTGACTCCTAACCAGGTGTTGGCAGTATCCAATGATACGTGCATTTCCTTGACCAACATTAATGGAATAACGGTAAATACTCCCAGTGACGCGCCGGACATAAGCATGAAAGCCAGCGTTATTCGTCTGATGGCCCGATGATGAACCATCAGCCGCCAGCGTCCTTTGACCGGCCGGATCCGGGCGTCAATATCATCCACCAGCCTCCAAAAAAGGGCCAACAAAGCTACATTACTTACGGCCAATATGGTTAATAACCCCCGCCAGGGCATGACTCCCAGGCCAATAGCGACGAAAAACGGCCCGATCAACAGCGCCGCAGACGGGGCGGTATCGTGAAACCCCAGTACCCGACCCCAGAGAACGTTATTGTAATGCCTGGTCAGGCAGGCCACGGCGGAAGGGAGGTAAGCTCCGCAGCCGGCCCCGAGGATGAAGAATAATCCCAGCAAACCCAGGTAATTATGAACTGACCAGAGCATTAGATGAGCCAGCGAAATGAGTGAACCCGAAACCAGAATAGTCTTTTTGTGCCCCAAAGTAGCCGAGAAGTGCCCGGCCAGGATAATGGACGATGCATAACCAACTGAGATAGAAGCAAAAAGTAGCCCGGAATAAGTGTGGAGAAGATGGAATTCCGTCTCAATCACAGGAAATAACGGAGGAGTGGCCGTCCGGGATAGGAAATTGAGCAGCCACAGTGACCAGAAGATCAGCAATGGGGCATAACGGAATTTTTCAGGATTAACACTTTGATTCATATTGAATTTTTTCCATTCAGACATATAGAGAAACATCGCGTTAGAGTTCTGCCAGGACGGCATATGCCGGTTAACCGGCGGAGCAAAAGCCGAGGCCCTGGCATATCAAATAATCATTCAGGATTCAACGCAATTCTCTTCTTGACTTTCCCGGCTCAATTACTTTAGGGTGAGAACTGGTAACGAAACTTGAACCTTTTTTTGTTTTCTCAGCCAGCCGCCCGCCGGCCGCTGACTCTGTTTGGCCACCGGATTGATTCGGGGGCTTCGGATATCGGTTCAACAACGAGGAACTATTATGGATGTGAGAGCGGAATTAACTAAGCCGGTGACTTGTCCCTTTTGTGGCCTGGTGGTCAGTCCTCCAAAGGAAACAAGCTCGGGCCGGAAGGTGGAAATGCCCTTTGGCGTCTGCAATTGCGGCGCGGTATACGTGGCCGACATCACGGGGCATAATATAGGCACGGCGAAGGTCGACGCGTTGCTTTTAGCTTGTAACATGGATTGGGATCTGGCCTGGGATTTGTTGCCTGATGACGACTACATCGAGGACCGGGTGGAGCACTATGACCCGGTTCATCATCTGGTGATACCGGGTGGGGTTTATGAAGGCAGACGGATCTCCGGGGTGTTATGTTTCATTCGGCTCCATGAAGACGTCCAGGAGGTGACCAGACCAGGGGTGGAAAAGCTGGCCTCCGAAGCAGTCCCATTTTCTCCGGAATCGGCCGGTCTGATGACCGAGACTTTGCCCCCCAGACCGTTTTCCCGGTCTGATTTCGAGAAGTATATGAGCGAAAACCAGCCGGACGTGATCGTGGCCATGGCCCTCCAAGATGACACTAAAACAATCGCGGCCTTGCAGCGAAAACTGTACTCGGTGGACGACTTGCCTCGGTTTCGGGCGGCGGAAATCCTGGGCCGGGTGGCGGCCGAGCTGGCTAACACTAAGCCCAAAATAGTCAGCAACCTCTTGCATCGACTGATCTACTCCTGCTCTGATTCCGCTGCGTCCAATTGGGGCGCGATGGAGGCTATCGGGGAGATCGTCAGCCGAAAGCCCACCTTGTTTGGCGGATATATAAACCAGGTGTTACCGTATCTCAATGACCGAGACTATACCGAGAGCGTCCTCCACGCCATTGTCAAGCTGTCTCGAAACCGGCCGGACTACGTAAAAAGGGCCAAGATCTTCGTTGTGTCCCTGCTCGATGACCCCAAACCGGTTATCAGGGGGCTGGCCGTATCTGCCCTGGGGAATATGAAAGCTAAGGAGTTTAAGGACGAGGTGGCCGGACTCCAGACCGATGAAGGCGATTTTCCGCTATATGAAGATGGTGTCATAAAAACGAAAAGTGTGGCCCGGTTAGCCACTGAGGCTCTAGCCAAAATCAATCAGCCGGCTTAGGCTGTTGTGGCCCCGGGGCTGAGACGGCCGGTGGCACAGGCTTACCGGGCGGGGTGGGCGTGCCCGGATTATTCATCTTGACCAGTTTGTTTTGCAGATCGGAAAGTTCCTTTCTTATCTCCGCCAACTCTTGGTTCATCACTTCCCTTTCGGCCCGGGCCGCCGGGGGAAGCCCCCCTACCCTATCCTCCAATGCGTTTCGGCGGGCCAGCAGTTCTCCAATCCGGGCCCTGATCTGTTGCCGTTCCGGATTGACCTCGACATGGCGCACCATGGCCGGGGCTGCAGGCTGCTGACCACCTGGATGGGGTGGAGATCCGGGCTGCTGACCGCCAGGATGGGGTGGAAATCCGGGCTGCTGACCACCAGGATTGGGTGGAGATCCGGGCCGCATACCGGTCGACGGGGCGCCCGCCTTCTGGTCAGTTGCGGCCGCGGGCTCATCCGATTGGATTTCCTTAAGATCGACAGATTCTTCAGTCGGTGGTGTATCCGAAAAGTGAACCCGGCCCGATGCGTCTGTCCATTTATATATTCCGGCATCGGCAACCTGGGGAGAAGAACCGGAAATCAAAAAGAACAAAACGCCGACTATAATTAAATTTAATGCTGCCTTCATCATCTTTCTCCCAAACATGGTCATCCGAGTGATGTTTTGTATCAGGCTGGATTTCGAAGTCAGACTGCCGTTAGAGAAAAGGCCTCAATTGCCGCCCTTCAGCTCATTCCGGTGGAATCTTGTACAAAATTTCTCCTAATGAGCCTAACATGTAGATGTAATATTTTTTTTCGTTGGCCGTAGTCTGGACCATTTCAAATCGAGTTGCCTGAAGCTCATAAGTCATATCACTCGCCTGGGCTAGACGGGGCAAGCAGCCCAGCCCTTCCTCTTTGGTCTTAAAAATTGGAATAAAGTACAAATCATTTTGAGCGTCATTAATTCCGAGCATGGTCTCGGCCTGTCCTTTTCTTCCGATAACCACCCAAAT
>JADFXK010000341.1:3898-4417 GCA_015233625.1 Deltaproteobacteria bacterium
AATCTTTTAAGTCATCTAATCTTCTCCACCTGCGCGTGAACCATTATTGATGTCTTTCTCTCTTCTCTCGGAAGAGCTGTCAAAAGGCGGTTTCGGTTACCTTTTCCGCAATCTTGACACCATTATTACCTTTGATTACTCCTGGTGATCCCAGGTACTTCAAAATACCTTCGACGGTAACTTTAACGGGATCGGTAGCAAACTGCCGAAGTTGGATAATGTCTCCTATCTTGAGGTCGAGGAGATCGCGGCCGGAGATTATGGTCTCTCCTAACTGAACGGTAATATTTACTTCCGCCCTTTTCAATTGTTCGGTGAATCTTCTCACCCAGGCATGATCGACTTCCATGTGATCACTCTGGAATCCGGCGTGGAGTTTGCTTCGAATCGGCTCCAGGGCGGAATAGGGGATGCACAGAGTCAGATTCCCGGTGGTGGTGTCCATTTCTACGTCAAAGGCCGTCACCACCACAACGTCGGTCGGGGGCACAATCCCGACAAACTGGGGGTTAACCTCGG
>JADFXK010000341.1:4427-4821 GCA_015233625.1 Deltaproteobacteria bacterium
AAACTTAAAATCGAGCGGAAAGCCCGGGATCCAGGCCTTGGTCAAACATTCTATAGCGTTATCCACGACCTTGGAGATAATCCGGTTTTCTATCTTAGTGAAGTCACGGCCCTCAACCTTAACCGTAGATTCTCCCTTACCTCCGAAAAAGGTATCGACCAACACAAAGACCAGTTTGGATTCCAGAATGAGCAAAGCGTTGCCTCTAAGCGGATCCATCCGGAGAACCTGAATACTGGTCGGGACGGGCAAAGATTTCAAGAATTCGCCGAATTTAATCATGTCCGTCGAAACTGTGCTGACGTCGATTACTTTTCGCAAAGCGGTGGACAATGTCCCCCGGAAAAGCCGGGCGAAACGGTCGTTGATGATTTCGAGGGTGGGCATCCGGCCT
>JADFXK010000342.1:0-4244 GCA_015233625.1 Deltaproteobacteria bacterium
ACATCAATTCCCTGATCCTTCCAAAAACCCTTAACCTCGGCCACGTTGACCGGAGAAAAGGCGATCCAGTGAACCGTACCGATTTTATAAGTCCGGGCCTGGGCCGACCCGGCAGCCATAACCAGCGTCAACGTGATCATCAATATTAGGCGCTTCATCTTGTCTCCCTCCTGGTAACATCCAATTAAATTACTTAACAGCTACTTAATCACAGAAGTCAACTTTACGCTTTGAGGCCGTTTCAAGAACAGGAAGATCGGTATCGCGATAAGGTGGGCGCAAGTGATCCAGACGGACCAGCGCATCGATATCCCCGGGATCGTCAATAGGGTAGAAACGATCAAGACATTCGACGCGATCAAGAGACCGACAACCCGGCCAAAGAATATGGCATATTCGACCGACCGGCTGCGGGCCACCCTCATGCGGTAGATCGAGGCCACGATATTGAACATCATAATCGTATATGCGAAGATAAAACAGTAGTCTATCCGGGTGAGATAACCGACGTTCGGCATGGACTGAATCTGAGAGAGGTGGAGGACAATGGCGCTCAGGAGAGTGGTAAGACCGAGAGAGGTTTTAACCGACAAATCCCCCAGCGGAACAAGATAGGCGGTCAGCGAGACTACGATTAAGATGAAAAGAGGCAAGAACAACTTTAGAAAATACGGAAAAGGCATTCGTTGCACGACCATGGAGGCTTGATACACCGAAAATTCCGACCGATGGCCGGCTTTGACATCATGCCCTAAGGATGAGTCGAACGGCCTGGTGCCCGACGAATGGTCGATGGCGGTCAATTCATATCCGGCCGGCAAAATATCCTGCCCGGCCATATCCTGGGCGGAATGCAGATGAGCCCTGTCCGCCACCAGCAACACCCTATCCGTATCATAATCCGAAATAGACAATTCTACCGTGAGCGCCTGAACGTCAAAAGGAAACTGTCGTAACCAGTAATCTTTCTTGAACTTGCCCCCCAGCCGATAGGCGACATGCCTGACCTTGCCCTCAGTTCCTTCGGAAATGAGGTCTAACTTATCGTAACTGCCCAAGATCCCATTCCAAAAGGTCATGAACCTATCCTTTCCGCGGAACCTTAAGTATTCGTCCTGCCATTTAAACCAGAGGAACCCTTCCACGGTGAAGTCCTGGTTGCCCAGATTAATCTCGTCTATGCGTTTAAAATCGATGCCCACGTAGACCACGGCCACCCGTTGCATGGTTACGCCATCGACCAGGACGGGAGCAATACCTCCCCGCTGGGGGAGGCTACTCCCGACCGGGTCATTAGGGTCGGGTCATAGGGCTGAGCTCCCAATAATTGGGTGTAAGCGGGATAGAATTCCCCGTTCCGTAACCAGCTGAAGATGACCGGACGCCGCATGACCCCGTCGCGGTCGAAGTAAAGTCTCCCAGACATGCCTTCCACTGCCTGATCCGGGGAATTAATGCTCTCCAGGTATTCTTTGACCGCCCGGCGCAGCTCCGGCAGGCTGGTCTTGCCCTGTTTGAGTCCGTGCATCAGGCCCCGGGTGATAAGGTAGGCGGCGTCAAAGGCGTACACCGTGAATTGGGACGGCTCCTGCCGATGGTACTTTTCCCGGTACAACTCAATTAAATCACGGGCTTTGACCGTGGTCAGTTCGAAAAAGAAGGGATTGGCCACCAGGATTTTTTTCGGTTGCAAATGTCGGGGTAATGATTTCAAGCCGGAGATGAACTTGGGTGAACTTAAATCATCAGGCCCGACCAGAGGTGTCTTGATTCCGGCCAGAGAGAGCTGCCGCACCGCCTCAACGGCTATCTCCGATTGTAATAAAAGGATGATCTGATCATAATGATCTTTTATCCGACCAAGTCTTGGGGTCAAATTATTTTCCATCAAATCCTTTTGAGACAATTGAAATGACCCGGCGATCTTCAACCCATTGATGGCCGACTGCCGGCTGAAGCTGTCCGACAAGGTCTTGTTGTCGGCACTGAAAAGGATGAGAACGGACTTCGCCTCCAATATTTCCTTAACGTAGGTGGCCATGATCATCCCCTGCCAGGTATCGTCATAAACCATGCTGAAGATATAATTGGATTGCCTGATTCCGTAACCTTCAGTCGCGGCAAGAGAAATCAAGGGGATCTTTTCCCGGTTGTGAAATTCATAGTCGATGTAATCATATTCCTGAGCTGGATTGCCGATCATGGCTATGGAATTATCCAGCTTGACCAGGGTGGAAGAGACTTCCTTAACCGCCTGGTCATAAGGGAGAGAGGTCGCACCGGGCCCGGGTGTGGCCACAGATTGTCCGGGAGGGCAGACCTCGAGATCAGGCGGCGCAATGCCAAACTCTCTGGATAGCTGTTGTTTGAGAGTGCTCTGATACACTTCCAGATACAGCTCCAGGCCTCGGATGACCGGTTCACTCTCTTTAAGTCCCTCCGGCACGGCCAGGCCCAGGCAATAGACGGAGGGCTGAGCAGCTCCCGCGGCCAGGGCATAGCCTGATAAAATAATGAGGAATAACAAGGTGACAGCTTTGAATCGCATCAGTTCCCCTCCGTGGCTATCATCTGGTTGGTGATTTCGCAGATATCCCGGCCCGGTTCGTAAGCCGGTCTCAGTTTACGTGAGGCCTACGCCATAAATTTTTAAAGTCAAAAATTCCAGCATGGTAGTTCCAAATTTAACGTTACCGATATATCCATCATAGCAAATTCACTAAAGAAACGCCACAAGTTTCTTTCAGTTAAAATGAAAATATCCATCTCGATTTTAACCGGAAACTATCCTATAATAAAACCCATTATTACGTTGGGTCCAGGGCCACCTAATTTGACCACCCGCGGGGCCGGATAACGATAAAACCTGAACGATCACCCTACCCGGCCGGTTTGGATGTCTCCCGGCCCCGCGGGATGAACCGGCCACCGCTAATGGCGCCTTTTTCCCGGCCCCGCCTCCCCTCTTTTACCTCCTATCCACGAGAAATCCTACCAACAAGCCATGTCCGGCACCCTCATTGTCTGACTTTGGTTAGGCTGATTAACGGTCCGTCTTCGATATCGGATTTATCAAGGCTGGAATTGCCGAAAAATAATGCTTTATTTTTTGTAGGGATCGTGCTAATGATTTATATGCGGTAAGCGTCTGCTTGCCGGGCCGGGTCCGGCATTAAAACATTTGATAACAGTGGCGTTAACATATCGTGTTAGCCCAATGCAAACGCTTAATTCCATTCCTTTTTTGTTGAAAAATGATTGCAGAGACTATCGATGGTTGAATTGAAAGAAATCTAAGCCATCGGCTGTTCGGACCTCCCTCTCAGAAATGGGCACGGTAGCTATTACCTGATATTCATAGCCCCATCATCATCATTATTCGAGAAGAAGTTGCCAAGCTCTTGTTTTGGTTTAAAGTTAACTGCCAAGGGTGATTGCTTATAAAAAATCTTCTTGAAGGAGAAAGGTCTTGAAATCCACCGAAGATACCGGAGTTCAATTTCATCCTGAACGCCCTTGTGAAAACACGGCTGAACATGTGGGCAGAAAGGAAATCCTTTATCACGCTTATGCCAGGTTAGGTACCGAAGATATTCAAAGTTTTGCCGTCATCGGTGCTTTTCGGGAGGGGAAAAGTTCACTCATTAATTACTTGCAGCAGCCCGATGTCCTGGACAAGTACTTACCGGAACATGGCGGAAGATATGTTTTTCTATGTATCGATTTCAAAAACGAGATAATTTCCGATCCGACCGAGTTTTTCGAGCTATTCTATCAAAAAGCGGGCCGATTGTTAAATCTAGACGGCCTAAAGAATATGTGGGATGATTTATCATGTATCACTGAACAATTAGACAAAAATGACCAAAAATTGATAACTACATTTGATAATTTTAACCTGCTGGTCACTAATCCCAATTTTCCGGTAAATTTTTTTGAAGGACTTCGATCCTGGTTCTCCACGAACAGGGACGTAGGATGTATCGTCACCTCTCCTTTGCAACTGTTGAATCTGGCCGTCCCGGTGGAATTGGCCGGATCTCCCTTCTTTAATATCTTCGACGCCTATTCACTCCATCCCTTCTCTTTTTCTGAGGCAAAGCAACTAATCGAGGAAAGACTTCCAGCCGAGTTGCGGGAGCGCGATAAAGATCTGACCAGGCTTATCAACAACTTCGGCTTTAGCCCCTACCCTCTCCATGTCGCTGGAAAAGCCTGGCTAACCTGTTTCCAGCAGGGGACCA
>JADFXK010000342.1:4343-4810 GCA_015233625.1 Deltaproteobacteria bacterium
CAAATAGAATGTGTCAAACATATCCTGACACCCAAAGGCAAAGTAAATTTTGTCATTGATAATACGTTGGTTGACCGGGGATGGGTCCAATCCACCGGTGGCGAAGGACGCATTTCATCTCTTCAACTGGAAAGATACCTTAGAGAGAAGCTGAACCTCCCTAAACCAAAATCAACCTTTTTGGGAAGGCTGTTTACGAAGAGGGGGAAATAGCCGCGCCGCCGAAAGAAAGCCATCCGCCCTCAGCAGTCTGTTTTAGATTAGAACAACCTCTTGTTGATTAATCAGTTCCATTACCGACAGGATTTCCCCGAATTTCCGGGTTGCGCTCCTTTTTGCTCACCGCTGATCGCTTCAGCAAAGATAGAGTGATTATGAGGCAAACATCATCAAATAAAAAGACCGATCAGCCACTTAGGCTATTCTCTGCCACGTTGGCTTCTTTAAAAGGAATAATCGGCGGTGGA
>JADFXK010000343.1 GCA_015233625.1 Deltaproteobacteria bacterium
TCCTATTCATTGCCTCCCCTATCCACTCTGTCCGTCCTATACCCATGCTGCACCAAGGCAACGGCCGGTTGCCGCAATTCCTGGGGTGTCCGGAACTGTTTGAAGGAATTGAACCGCAATCTTTGTTCTGTTTGAGCGGTTTTTTAATTGACTTGAAATCCCTTTTCAAAGTAAGATCAACGAGTTTTCCTTCACCCTCTACGCTGGAGCTTAACATCATGACCCTCACCAAATCCGACATTGTTCAAATTCTCCATGAGAAATTTGAATTGCCCATGAAGGAAGCCGTCACGGCGGTTGAATCGCTCATTGAAATCATGAAAGCCACCCTGGAGCAAGGGGAAGACCTGCTCATCTCCGGCTTTGGCAAATTCTCCGTCAGACAAAAGCGGGAGCGCAAGGGCAGGAATCCGGCGACCGGCGAAGAAATCACCCTCAGCAAGCGCAGGGTGGTCACGTTCAGCTACTCCTCGAATCTCCGGGAAAAGCTGAATCCCGCTCCTGTGGTGGTCGAGCCGCAGCCGAAAATAAAAACAAAAACGAAATCAAAGAAACGTGGAGGAATTTAATGTCTGATGTTTTGACGTGCGACATTTGCGGATTTGTGGCGAAATCAAAGCCCGGTTTGGGCAAACACAAAAGCAGGCACGCCCAGGAGCAGCCCGGATCGGACGCAGCGCCCCAGCCGATGCCAGAGGAGACCGGACTATCCCCAGAAGGTGAAACCCCAACCCCCGAGCGTCCACCAAAGCGACGAAAAGCGAAAAAAGCCTATCAGAAGCTGAGTGTCTCACATATTCTGGAAATTATTGATACCTGGGAACGTGGCTCCAACACCGTCGAAATGCTGGCCAAAAAATACAACGTGTCCATTGGTGAGGTACACCGGGCTATTGGCATGCTGCGGAAAGCAGCCATGAAGCCGGAAGGTGAAGCAGTTCCGGCGTTTCTTTGCCCGATTACGTTAGAAGAAGTGGTGCGGGCGGCGCTGGCCCAGCGGGAAATGAAGTTGGGGGAGTGAGTATGTAGCCGGCAGGATGCTGGCCTGTAGTGCTCTTGGTAAGAGTCCGAACATGATGCGTGCTCTTGAAGGTGATCCAGAGCCGTACATTGTTTTAAAGAAAAAGAGAACTAAGCCGATACTAAAGGAAAGACCAAAGTTCAGCTATCCATTGCCGTGCGTTATACATCTCAGTAGGAGGTGTTACTATGTTGCTCAATTCAATTTTATCGGGAAGCTTTGCAACGATCCAGGCCTATCAACCCCTCCAGTCGGTCACACCGGTTGCTCGCCAGGTCAAGAACGATGGCGACTCCGATGATAGAGCCGTCTCTCCAGCCGCCTCCCAGCCGGGGGCGAATATGAAAGGCCAAACGGTCGGCTCTCTCATTGATATAATGGCATAATCACCATGTAACCAGGTTGACAATTTCTATTCCATGGTTAACTTATAAGAAGAAGGTCACCTCGACAACGTCCTAGGGCTTTTGCCCGTTTGCCTTATTCGCCAGGAACATCTGGCGTCATACAGGGCAGAGACGCTAAGTAATATTGAGGTGACTTTTCGTTTTCTACCCACCTTTGTGACAATTCTATCCAGTGTGCATGGCCGGTTCAGGCCATCCCTTGTCATTTCCTCTTATCTCTTGACAATTCGCCCTACATCGAATCCCCTCTCATATTCTCGCCGGACCGAGAAATCGTTTATCAGAGTACGTTTCAGATGACTTCCCGGGACTTAAGCGAGCGGATAAACTGGCTGGTAACAGCTTTGGCCGAAAGCATCCCCGATAGTGTGGGGTCGATTCAATCCTCGCACTGGCAGACGTAAAAACTGCCCACCGGACGCTTTTAGGTGATGGAAATCTTGGGAGGGCTCAGATATGAGACTTATCGATAAACTCGGCAAGCAATTCGTAATCACCACCGAATTGGGACCCGTAAAAGGCGCCTTGTTTCAGGATTCGTTGAATAAAGCCAAAGAGTATCTTTCGCTGGATGGAATCAATCTTTGACCGACAATGGAGCAGGGCCAGGTTCATGTTTCCTTATCCATACGCTGTAAAAGTGTACATGGATCTATTTCTCCGGTTTGGCAGGCGTGCAAAAAAGCGTCAACATCTTCCGCCAACTTGCGAAACTCAGATATCGCTTCTGGACTGTTGCTTATCATCATGGCAGCGCTGGCCTTTAGAGCGGTCCTCAATTGATCAGTCATGTCGGGGTAGTTAGCAGCCATTCTGGCGTAGTCCTTAATCATCATCTGGTATTCCTTTATGTATCTTTCCTCACTCTCGTTCACTTCTTCACTTTTCATGATCTGTTTGTCCTTTTTAGAAAACGGGTTTCGGCACTCCTATAGTGACCCGATATTCTCAAATTGTTTTGGTTCCTGTAAGTGGTCACAATGAAAGAAACTTCAGCCCAAAATGGCCGTTCTACGCACGAATCGTTGCCGTGTTTCTCCGTAGCCCCTGCTTTCTCAAAATCCTATGAAACTTTAGAGCCGTTTGTTTAAAATAGCTCTCTTTCGGCGTGCCGGAGGGGAATCTTTACCATTTCGGGGGATGGGCAAAAATGGCCTATATGGAAGACGCCTCGCCAGAAAATGGAGGCGGTATGGTCATTGCGACGCCGCGGCTATCGGTCCCAACCGTTACGCCGTGTCTATATCCCCAAAAAGAATGGCAAACAACGCCCCTTAGGTATTCCAACTATGGCGGATCGGGCCATGCAGGCGCTTCATCTGCTGGCTTTGGAACCCATTGCCGAAACCTGGGCGGATAAGAACTCCTATGGGTTCAGAATCGAGCGGTCTACAGCCGACGCCATTGAACAATGTTTCATTGTCTTGGCCAGATGGCTCGCGGCCCAATGGATCTTCGAAGGGGATATAAGAGCATGTTTTGACCTTATCAGCCATCTCTGGTTAAGGAAATATATCCCGATGGATAAAATAATCCTCAACCAGTGGCTAACTGCTGGATACATGGAAAAGGACGCCTTCCATCAGACTAAAGAAGGTACACCTCAAGGTGGAATCGCTTCTCCGACTCTGGCGAATATGACCTTAGACGGCCTGGAACGAGTCGTAAAAGACGCCGTATCTCGCCGTGATATGGTCAACTTCATCAGATATGCCGATGACTTTGTCATCACCGGGGCCTCGAAAGAGGTTCTGGTGCAAAAGGTGAAGCCCGCCGTGGAGTCCTTCTTGCGTGACCGGGGTCTGGAGTTGTCTCCGGAAAAGACCCGAATCACGCACATAAACGATGGATTTGACTTCCTCGGATTCAACGTACGCAAGTACGGAGGTAATTTGCTAATCAAGCCAGCGAAGAAGGGCACTGAACGCTTCCTGAATGATATCCGAGGGACCATCAAGGCAAACGCCATGTCAAAGACGGAGAAGCTGATCCGCCGATTGAATTTAAAGATCAAGGGCTGGTCATACTATTATCGTCATGTTGTGGCCAAGAAAACCTTTTCATATGTAGACGATGCCATTTTCAAGGCTATATGGCGATGGGCCAGACGAAGACACCCAAACAAAAGTGCGAGCTGGCTAAAGAGCAAATACTTTCGTCGGCAGGCACTCAGGGATTGGATATTCTTCGCCCGAACCCATGACCGGGACAATGAGCCAGAACTATTGGACTTGTTCAAGGCTTCCAGTGTAGCGATCAAGCGGCATATCAAGATCAGGGGTGAAGCGACGCCCTATGATCCTGCGTTCAAGGACTATTTTATCATGCGAAAGCAGAGAAATAAGCTATCCGGCAAACGCAAGATTACAAAGAAGACCCAGCCCCCTGAGGCTTCATCGACCACGAACGTCAACGGCACGGAAACGCCGGGTCATCATACCAATGGCCTTTGAAAGGCTTGAGCCGTCGCTATGACCCGGCTGAACGGGTTTGGAGCCTATGCAGAGACTTGGTCCTGCCGTGTTTCCTTTCCCGAGCCGCCTTCGCAATACGCATTTGCAGCCGTTGCACTTGCTTCAGAGCGGTAGGCCAATCGATGGCATCCCACTCTGGGCAAGCAGAGGACGCACCAACTGATGGCAAAGCCATAGTCGTCATTTGCTTTTCCTCTTGAAAACGGTTCCGCAGACTCTCTTGCGAAGAAAGACCAGTCGGACGTGGGCTCACTTTCGTGCCGGGTGATGTTGCAACCCGTACCCAGGCCATTACAGCCCGGCCTTCGCTTTTTCCGACATCCTACTCCCGCACTGCCGTGAACGGACCTTGCGGTACGTCTACCCGGTTGGCACCGGGAGCAATACGGGGTTTCCACGTTCCGCTAAAGAAGTACATCGGGTTAGGCGCCTGCTATCGACCGGGAAGCTTGTTGGCTACGAGAACGCATTAAGAAATCGTTCTACCTGCTTCCAGTACCTTTTGGTTCAGGCGTGAAAACCACTTTCGCCTGTTCATTGTTACGGTCTTTAACGCAGATTCACATGTGTTCGCCATACCAATTATCTAGCGCTAACCAACAATTCTAATTTTGACAGGATTGACAGGATTAACAGGATTTATGGGTCATGATAATCCTGACAATCCTGTTAATCCTGTCCGAAAAAGAGATGGGCGGGAATCCAAAATTAGAATTACTGAGCGCTAACCCGGCTTGTGGTTGCCAGGAGGGTCCGCCTCTCACGACTCAATGTCATTAAGTTAAGGGTACTGAGCGCATTGGAACCATTTACCTCAGGGTGGCGCTTCGCTGACCCTGGGCTAGATTGGGTAACCCCTCCGGGGTATTCGTAATGGTGGTCTGGTCAATGG
>JADFXK010000344.1 GCA_015233625.1 Deltaproteobacteria bacterium
CGGCCTGATTGACATCCGTTCCTCTCCCGGCCAGGGAACCAAGATCCGGGCCATTCTACCGGTTAATCCAGACCATCCAGATGAGTCGATGATAGATTTGGATGGTTAGCACGGATGCCTTTGCTTCAGGTTACATAACCATCGACAAACGGCATCCAGAACAGGTCAGGCCACCCGCTTCAGGTCGGGTGGCCGACTATATGTAATAATCCCACCAGGTGGGGTAGCCTGGGGGTTATTGCCTGGGTTATTTGGTCAGTAATATATTTGACACATCTTGCCAATACTTGTTTTCCCGAAAAGCGATATCAGACATCAAAAGGGCCATGCTGGCGCTGAGTTCGAGTCTCTCTTCCGGTTGCTGAGAACGCATCATACTTATCAATGTATTAGTAAGCTGGACGTACTTTGGATTGTTGTCGGTATACAGACTTTGAGCCGCAATGACCAGCGCGTTAATCTGTCTGTCGGTCAGATTCAGGCCCAGCCCACCCCAATCAATACCTCTCATGTCTTTATTGGGAGGGAAAAAGGAGTCTGAACTCCCAGCCTGGGCAAAAGAAACGAGACACAAGGTCAACAGTAAGGCAATAAAAAGAGGGGTAGTTTTTAGAATTCGCATGGTGACCTCCTCTGGTCGATATCTGGCTGCGGTCAATGAGACACGCCTTTCCCTTAAACTTTGAGGTAGAACTCCGGCAGCCCGATGGCCGCCGTTAAGGTGCGGGTAGTGGTTGTTTTGCTAGGTCATTAAAGCACTTTTCGTGCCATTTGCCTGATAAGTCAATAAATATAATTATTACCACTTGTTATCCAAAAGACAAGATTATCGGCCGACGTTTTTGGATTGGTCTTGGCTGGATCAAGCCAGCCATACCGGTTATGATTGGTTCGATTCAACCAAATGATCATGGCCATGTGTTGGCCTGACTTCTTTAACCTTCAGACACCATACTTTGAACGGTCATAATTGTCCCTTTTAGAGGTGACGCGGTTCTTGGTTACTCTTGCCGGCTGTCTTGAACAAGTAACCAGGAACGGGCAACACCTGGTCTCGGAAGCTTCAATTATTACCGTGTCAAGTATGTTCAAGGATCCCAAGATGGCTAAAAAAGAACAACCTGGTCAAGAGATCGGATTCCCCGTCGAGTTGGACCTGTCCGATGAGGACGTCTATCAGGCAATGAAGAGCTTACCTGGGTATCTGGATATAACCACTAACGATTTTAGAGAGATCTATCGGCTGGCCCATTGTCGGGCGCTCGACCGGATCACTCATTCGGTTAAGGCCAAAGATATTATGACGACGCAGGTTGTCTCCGTCACTAAAGACACCAGCCTGGCGGACGTGGCTGAGAAAATGGCTCGTCACGGGATATCGGGGGTTCCGGTGGTCGAACCGGATGGTCGAGTGGCCGGGGTGATTTCGGAAAAGGATTTTATCGCGGCCATGAACATGCCGGAGGTGAAAACATGTATGGGCGTGATTTCGGTGTGGCTGAAGAGAGGGACCTGCCTGGTAGATCAGATGCTGTCAGGCACGGCTGGGGACATTATGACGTCTCCGGCCATTGTGGTGCCCGGCGAGACATCTTTGGCCGACCTGGTCGAGATACTGGCCGGCAAGGTCATCAATCGAGTGCCGGTGGTTGATGCGGACGGCCGTCTGGTGGGTCTGGTGTCGCGGGCCGATGTGATGCGTTTTTCTTTTTTGAGGAGAGTATGTTGAATTATTTTGTCAAGATGAAAGGAATCGCCCAGAGTCCCCCGGCAGTCGGCGTATCCGAGGTGGCCTGGTCTTGGGTTGGGGCTTTCCTGGGTATTGCCGCCGTGGCCTACATCAACGAGTCCGTCCTGGCTGGGACGGGGTTGATTATAGTGGTGGGGTCATTCGGATCCTCGGCCGTGCTCATCTATGGCGCGGTCAAGAGCCCATTGGCTCAGCCGAGGAACTTGATCGGCGGGCATCTCATTAGCGCTCTGATCGGCGTTGCCTCGTACCAGATGCTCTCCACTCACTTGTGGTTGGCCGCAGCCATCGGGGTGGCCACTTCTATCGCCTTGATGCATATGACCAGGACGCTCCATCCACCGGCTGGGGCCACCGCCTTGATTGCCATCATAGGCGATAAGAAAATTCATGACTTAGGCTATCTGTACGTCATCATGCCCATTGGAGCCGGTGTTCTAATCATGCTCTTGATTGCACTGCTGGTGAACAATATACCCAAGACCCGACGGTATCCTGAATACTGGTTTTGAGGCCGGCGCCCGGTGCGGGAATCAACCTTTCGCAGCCAGGTCGGATTATTTGATATCGTCTGGTTGATGATGGTGATTAATCCATCCTAGCGTCTGTCACTCCCCCGGTACCAGTTTGCTCTGCTCCACCATAACAGGCAGTTCCCAGCCTTTAATTTCGTATACCTCAGGACCATTGATCAACCGTTTCATGAGAGACACAAAAAAGGAAAGGACAACTGCATCCCAGGCTCGATTGCTCTGTTTCTCGCGGCTGCTTTTCCCAGTGGGCAAGACTAGTTTAACAGCTTTAAGGATTACAAATAGAGAAAAGCAAATCTTGGCCAATGAAGACAAAAATATCTTAGCCAAGAGAACAGGTGCGAGAATAGTCCAATTAAATTTATTATAAAAAAGAGTTCTGTATGATGCAATGATAAACAAGGAGCCTGCCGTAGAAAACAGGATGTATCTTATTATGGCGGCTCCTGGAGATCCACCAGAGAAGAAAATGGTAAGGGCGGCAGCCACAAATGGGCTGAACGATAGAACCGAATCATTAACATCATAAAAAAACACAGCTTTTTTTGTTAATCCAAGATAGACGCCATAGAACATTACACCGCAATAGACTAAAATGAGTAGTAAAATTAATAGTTCTTCCATGTCGTGGGTAGACTGGATGGAGCTTTCACTTGCTGCCGTTGCCATCGTTGAAGTTAGCAGTATAACCAATGTCGCTAATGAACACTTTAAGGTTCTCATTGGTCTCATCCTCTCGGTGTTTTGTTATCAAAAAAATTCCGACCCGTACGGAAAGACTTTGCGGATTGGTTCATACGTATTTGTTTTACTTTACAGAGGACTCGAATCCAGGCTCCGCATGTTCAAGCCCTAATGTGATTTCCTTTGTCAGGGCCGGGCAATGGGTTGGAGCCCACGAATCTGGCTTGGGCAGATGTTTTTTGACCTTAGCCTGGTTAGAAAGACTCTGTACAAGCATTCTTTTAATCGAATTGGGCGGACCATATTTACCTGGCCGGCCCATTTTGCGACCATTATTTTAGCTGACCGAACAAATCAAGTCAATCATATTTTCCGCTACATAAAAAGGCCGTTGGCGAAAACCTATTAGCTACAAGATGTTAAGAAGCCCGGTAATGGTTCACCAGGCGGCTTAGTCCAAAGCACCAGAATTAGAATTGTCGTTCTTAACCAGGGGCAATAACCGTCGTGGGGGCGCGACCACCATGGGCACGCGGCAATTTGAAAGTGATGTGCGGGCTAATCTGATAACCTGGAGGGATTGATGGAGATGGGTCGCAACACTACTTCCATCTCCACTATTCCCACAAGCCGATCTCAATTTTTTCGCCGCACCGGGGGCAGTATATGGTAGCTTTTAGGGCTGTGGTAAATTGCTTGCCGCATTTGGGGCAGGTCACTTCTTTTCGTTCTTTCATTGTACCACCTCGGATAGCACCAACAAGTGATCGGTTAAGGCAACCACGGCCGGATGGTCAAACCGGAAGGGGCCCCAAGATATAGCCCAGCAGTCGATAAACCAATTTGGCCGCGACGAAATTAGGACTCTCGAAACCAGGGATGGGGGCCAGTTCCACCACGTCCAGGCCGATAATTTTTTTCCGCCCGGCCACCAGGCGAAGAAAGTCGGTTAGCTGGAACCAGTCCAGTCCGCCCGGTTCCGGGGTGCCGGTGGCCGGCATAATGGTCGGGTCGAGGACATCAATGTCCAAGGTGATATAGACTCGTTCCGCCAGATCATCCACAGCCTGGTCCATCCAGGTTGCGTTTGTTCTAATCTGGTGCGCATAGTAAGGGGTGAGTCCACTTCTTTCAATAAACCTGGCCTCGCCGACGGAGAGGGACCGAATGCCCACCTGAACTATCCCGATATCCATCTCAAGTATTCGCCGCATCACGCAAGCGTGGCTAAACTTGTCCCCCCGATAACGATAACGCAGATCTGCGTGGGCGTCAAGCTGAAGAACCGAGAAAGGCCCACGTCCGGATTCGGCATGGGCCCTGACCGGACCAATGGTCAAGGAATGCTCTCCTCCAACCATGACGGTGAACCGGCCGGCCCGGATATCTTGTTTAACTACCTCAGTCACCTGGTCCAGGACCATGGGTGTTGAGTCACCTTCCCCGAAGGTCATGATGGGATAGGTGTAGAACCCGGTGCGGTAGGTTTCCTGGCCCAACTCCTCGTCGTATAATTCCAGGTTATAGGAGGCATCCAGCAGGGCCGCGGGACCAAGGCCGGTGCCTCGGCCATAGGTCACACTCCCTTCATAAGAAACGGGCAGGATGGCCACCTTGGCTCGGGTGGGATCGGGAATATTGATCCATGGTTCGCCAAACTGCCTGGTTCCTACCTGTTTTTTGGTTCGGGGTCCATCATCCATTTCATGATAAATCCGGCACAGGCCACAACTGAGGTCCACCACCGGTCGCTGGTCCCCGTGGCGGTCTGGGTGATATTCCTGGTTTCGATAATCTTGCCAGAGAGTTTGAAGACCTCTTCCTTC
>JADFXK010000345.1 GCA_015233625.1 Deltaproteobacteria bacterium
GAAGGAGACTGATTGCTTTTATTATTGGACAGATCCCATAACTAATCGACAGTTCATCCGTACAGTCGACCTATACCCAGACCATCCTTATCTGGCTTGGGATGGATTGGATTGGGGCGACGCCTTGGCTGTTGCCAATAGTCTGGCGAGCGGAATAAGGGTAAACCCCTTTTCTTCGATCTTGCCGATCAGCCGTTTAATCTCGCTCTTATGAAAAAGGAGTTTGCGGGGTCTTAGGGGATCATGGTTATCATGATAAGCGAAGGGGTAAGGGCTGATATTGGCATTATATAACCAGACCTCGCCTCTCCTGATTTTGGCGTAGGCGTCGGACAAATTGGCCCGACCCAGGCGCAGGGATTTTACTTCCGTCCCGGTCAGGACTAATCCCGCCTCCATAGACTCCACGATATCAAATCGAAACCGGGCCTTCTTGTTCTGGCAAATTAACTTTCGGGGTGTTCCAGAGTCTTTCGACATAGTCTTTCTTTACTCTCTTGACTGCAATCAGACTTTTGGGAGTGATTCCTGCATCCATCGGGCCGGGATGAGGACGCGGTTATGAGGAGGACTGGTCGCCGGACCCAGGATGATTGAAGATTTGATTCATTAGATCACGGGATAGAATTCGGCTCATGTGTTCAAAGACAAGCGTATTGACCTGTCCGGAGGTTTCACACTTGAAGATCCGCTTAAAAAATTCTTTGGACTCAGAGTAGGAGGTCTCCCGGATAATTTGTTTGATGATAGGGATGCTGAAGGCGTTCATGGACAGGTCGGTAATGCCCAATCCCAGCAGGATGGGCAGGCACATGGGATCCCCGGCCATTTCGCCACAAATGGACAGTTTGATCCCGGATTGTTCGGATGTCTTAACCAATTGATGCAGAATGCGTAAGATGGCCGGGTGGAAAGGCTTATACATGTGCGCCACATATTCATTCACCCGGTCAATGGCCATGGTGTATTGGATCAGATCATTGCTCCCGATACTAAAAAATTCCACTTCCTTGGCTAAGGCATCGGCCATGATCACGGCCGAAGGGATCTCGATCATAATCCCTAAGGAAATGCTCTTGTCAAAAGGGATTTGTTGACGATCCATCTCCTGGCAGACCTGGTGGTAGATGTTTTTTACGGCCCGCATTTCTGAAACGCTGGAGATCATCGGAAACAGAATCTTGACCCAGCCGTAATTACTGGCCCGGAGGATAGCTCGCAGTTGCGTCTTAAATATCTCCGGTTCCCGTAAACAGAAACGGATGGCCCGCAACCCCAGGACCGGATTGGCTTCTGGTTTCATGTCCATGTAACCAGCCACCTTATCCCCACCCACGTCAAGAGTGCGAATGGTCACCGGGCGAGGCTTCATGCTTTCCACAACTTCCCGGTAGTTCTCGAACAGTTCGTCTTCCTGGGGTAACTTGGCACTGGCCAGGTAATGATATTCAGTCCGGTATAGTCCCACCCCCTCGGCGCCATAATCAAGCGCGGCCGCGGCTTCCGCAATCATTTCCAGGTTAGCCATGATGCTGATTTCTTGGCCGTCACGAGTTACCGCCGGTAGACGGCTTTGCCCATGAACATGCTCTTGGTACAGCTCGAAGCGGACTTTCCGCTCCTGGTATCGTTGAATAGTCTCTGCGTCAGGGTTAATGATGACCAACCCGGCGCCGCCGTCTAAGATTAAATGATCCCCGGTGACGATTACTTCCGAAGCCCGGCGCAGCCCGACCACCGCCGGAATTTCCAGAGATTGAGCCATGATGGCCATATGGGAGGTCCGGCCGCCGATATCGGTGATAATCCCCTGGACCCGGTTGGCTTTAATCTGGGTCATGTCCTCGGGGGTCAGGTCATGAGCCACAATGATGACTTTATCGGCGATGTCTTTGAGACTGCCCGACGGGGACCCCAACAGGACGCGCAGCAGGCGTTGCCCCACCTGGCCGATATCCAGGACGCGCTCCCGCAAATAGTCATCCTCAATCTTTTTGAATGACTCCTGAATTTTGGTAACTGTTTTTTTCACCGCCCATTCGGCGTTGATATGTCCGATCCGAATCTGATCAATAACCGCATCAAAAAAGTTATGGTCACTAAGGATGAGCATGTGGGTGTCGAGGACATAGACGTGATCTTTTAGTTCGGCCGGGATACTCTCCTTGGCCTTCCTCAGCTCTTCTTTAATCCACTCGGCCGCGTCCATAAACCGTTTTATTTCGTTGTCTACGCGCGACTCGTCAAGAAGGTAATGGTAAAAGATTCTAACTTCAGCCCGGTCAATGTGATAGGCCCGGCCCATCACGATGCCTGGAGAAGCTCCAATACCATGGAGAGTGTCGGTCTGTGTGCGTTCAGTTTCCACGTCTACTCTTCTTCGAACTTGTCATTAAAGAGTTGCGTTAACGCCTCTATGACCTCTCGGGCATCCTCACCCTTGGCTCTGACTTCCAAATAGGTTCCTTTGGGACAATTCAAGGTCAAGATATCGAGGATGCTTCGGCCATCGGCTGAAACGCCGTCTTTGGAAATGATGATTTGGGATTTGAACTCCTTACTTTTCAAGGCAATTTTGGCAGCCGCCCGGGCGTGCAAACCGACCTTGTTCATCACTTCCAGCTTTTTATTTATTTCCAATTGTTCCGGATTGTCCGCCATGTTAGTTATCTTAAATACTTTAGTTAGGAATTAATAAATCAGGCCAGGTGGTCTCCATCAGTCTATAACTCTAACTCGGTGGTACTTCTTCTTTCCCATCCGCAGCATGATCGCCCCGGATCGGAGATCTGTGTCCATCACCTTAGAGTCAAAGGCGGCCAGCTTCATGTTGTTGACATATCCTCCTCCTTGGGTGATCAGACGTCTGGCTTCCCCCCGAGAAGAACAGAGACCTACCTCCGTAAACAATACAAAAGCCGGGATCCCCTCTGCGAGGCGGGATCGCGGCAGAACCGTATAGGGAACCGATTCATCATTTTGGGCCAGGGAATCGAGTTCGTCTTCGCCCCCAAACAAGGCTCTGGCGGCCCGCCGCGCCTCGTCGGCCTCATTTTCACCGTGGGTGATCTTGGTTGCTTCGTAGGCCAAGACCTCTTTAGCTCGGCGGATATCGGCGTCTTTCAGGGCGCCCAGTTCCCGAACCTGGTCCATCGGCAAAAAAGTAAACAGACCCAAAAATTTTTCCACATCGGGATCTTCGGTATTAATCCAGTACTGGTAATAATCATAAGGTGTAGTCCGACCAGCGTCAAGCCAAACCGCCCCAGCCGCAGTTTTGCCCATCTTGGCCCCGGAGGAGGTGGTGATCAAGGGAAATGTGATCCCGTAGGCCTGGCCCTGATTCATCCGCCGGATCAAATCGATACCGGCCACGATATTCCCCCACTGATCGCTGCCGCCCAGTTGGAGCCGGCAATCATGATGTTCGCGGAGATAGAGGAAGTCATAGGCCTGGAGCAGCATGTAGTTGAATTCTATAAAACTTAGCCCGGTCTCCAGACGCAGCTTACAGGATTCAGCGGTCAGCATCCGGTTAACGCTGAAGTGTCGGCCGATGTCCCGAAGAAACTCAATATAGTTCAGCTTGGTCAACCAATCGGCGTTGTTAAGCATCGACGCCCGATCATCACCAAAATCCAGATAACGGGATAATTGGACCTTTAATGCTTCGGCATTCTGAGCAATGTCATCGTAAGTCAGAATCTTCCGCATCTCGGTCTTGCCGCTGGGATCGCCCACCAACCCCGTGCCCCCACCCACCAGGGCGATGGGCCGGTGGCCTTGGCGCTGCATATGGACCAGCGACATAATAGGAATCAAGCTACCTACATGCAAGCTACTGGCCGTGGGATCAAACCCGATGTAGCAGGTTACGCTTTCTTTATCAAACAATTCTCTTAAAGCGGATTCATCGGTCACCTGCTCGACGAACCCTCTCTCGTAGAATATATCCAGAATATTAGCCACCGAAATCTCCTTCGAGATCAGAATACTATAATTAACTGAAATAAATCATCTTGTAAAAGCCACCTTTTTGTCGGGCACCCTTTCTCGGTCACTAAATGGGCGATAATAGCAGTTATTGGGTGTGAGGTCAAATGCTTTTTCTGACCATCCAGGACGAATGTCTGAAAAAGGTAACAATACCTTTTAACTCGGACGGGACGAAGCCTGTCGGCCAGGTCAAGAGTCCCGGGCATGACTCGCTTTCGGGGTGGCTCGTTGGCCCTCGCTCGTGGCCGGTTATGAAGTTTAGCGGTTATCTAATCTTGGGCCGCGGCGATGGCTGCATCCAAAATTTCTAGAGACAGATCAATTTCCCGTCTGGTCACATCCAGGGGCGGCAGGATCCGGATGTCACGGTAACCGCAACCCAGTAACAGTAAGCCCCGGTCAAAGGTATTCTTCAGGATCTTGTCCTGGAGTTCCTTGGTTTCGGGCGTAACGGCCAGCATCAGGCCCAGGCCCCGGACACTGATAATAGATGGATACCGGGCCATTAATGACTTGAGACCATCGAGGAAGTAGCCGCCCATCTCCGTGGCGTTCCGGAGCAAATTCTCCTCCTTGATAATCTGAATGATGGTATACCCCACGGCCGTGCTGATGGCGTTACCCTCCCCCCAGGTGCTGGAAATACGACGTTCGGTCTGGGGAAAGAGCTCGGATCTGCCGACGGTCGCCCCAACGCGGAGACTTTTGGCCACGGTGATGATATCCGGTTCGACGTCAAAATGCTCAATAGCCCACCATTTTCCGGTCCGGCCCAGGCCCGA
>JADFXK010000346.1:0-4248 GCA_015233625.1 Deltaproteobacteria bacterium
AATCATCCCGTTCCGATTGACGAAATCCATTTCCCCGAAGGGGAAAAACAATCTAGCCCAGGGTCAGCGAAGCGCCACCCTGGGTCATGCAGACACCAAGCCTGGAACCTTAAGTCAATGACATTGACCCGTAACGCGCAACCCGTAACCCGCAACGCGAAACCCGCAACCAGAATGGTCCCTTATATGATCCCCTTGACTGAAAAGCAAAAGCATATCGAAGAGTTGATAACTTCAGTGGTCGACCGAGAAATCAGTCCCATTGCAGGCGACATTGACGAGGCCGACGTGTTTCCGGAAAAAGCTTACCAGGCCTTGAAGCAGGCCGGCATACTCAAAGTCGCCTTGCCGGAGGAATATGGTGGAATGGCGGCCGATGCCGTCAGCCTGTGCCTGGTCATAAAAACACTGGCCTCGGCGTCTCCGGCCACCGCCTTGATTGTGTTCCCCACCTCGGCCGTTATTCGGACAATCGACAAGGCCGGAAATCCGGCCCAGCGGGAGAGGTTTTTCTCGGCTATGCGGGATGGCAGTAAAATGGGCGGTTTTGTCCTGACCGAGCCGAATCATGGTTCCGATGCCGGCTCATTGACTACGATGGCGGTCCGGGACGGAGACTATTATGTGGTCAACGGGGCCAAGAGTTTCATCACCCTGGGCAGCGTGGCGGATTATTACCTCTGCTTTGTCCGGACCGGGCCGGGGAAAGGCACGGCCGGAGTATCGGCTTTGATTGTGGAAAAGGACACTCCGGGACTCACTTTTGGCCTGCCGGAAAGGAAGATGGGGTTAAGAGGATCGGTCAATGCCCAGTTGTTCTTTCAAAATGCCCTGGTCCCAGCCGCGAATCTGATCGGAGCGGAAGGACAGGGTTGGCGAGTGTTGACCGAAGCCGCCAATACCATGCGGGTCTGGGGTGCGGCCAGTTTGGCCCTGGGCATTGCGGAAGGAGCGTTTAAGGCCGCCATGGACCACACTGGGAAACGCTCCCAGTTCGGCAAACGTATCGCCAAATTTCAAGCCGTCCAGTTTATGCTGGCGGATATGAAGATTAAAATTGAGGCCGTCAGATCGCTTGTTTTTCGGACAGCCCAGTTAATCGATTCCGGCCAGGGCACGCCCCAAGATATTGAGACCATGGTGGCAATCTGTAAGTGTCACGCCTCGGACGTAGCCATGCAGGTGGCCATTGATGCCGTCCAGGTATTAGGCCGATCCGGTTGCCAGAGCGGCTCTATCGTGGAGCGGCTGATGCGCGATGCTAAGGCGGTGCAAATTTTTGACGGGTCCAACCAAATCCAGCGGCTGATTGTGTCCCGGAATCTTTTTCGGCCGTTATCTTGAGAATCCTCTCTTCGCTGATGATAATCCAAATAATATGTTGAAACGCCTAATTGCATAAACATATTTTGTGTCCACCCAGGCGGTTTGATCCTGGCCATGGCAGAGGCGGCAACAATTTACGGGAGTGCGGCATTTTATTCTTGACAGGGCACGAGGAAACGCAGTAGTTATATTGTAGCTATAAGATCGCTACGGATGATAATACGACGCCACGGGCACAACCTGTGATCACGACCTGGTAAAACCACCCGTCCCCAAACTCGGGCTGGTGCCCCTATCCTTTAGTGCGCACTCAAAATTTTGCATGCAAGGAGGAAGAATCATGGATTTTGGTTTGAGCGAAGAGCTTATGGACCTCAAGAACATGGCGCATGATTTTGCCGATAATGAAATCATGCCCTACGCCGACAAGTGGGATGAGGAACACTATTTCCCGCTGGATGTCCTAAAGAAAATGGCCGAGCTGGGCTTTTTCGGCTGCGTGATTAAAGAAGAGTACGGGGGCAATGAGTTCGGCTTCATGGCTCAGACCATCCTGACCGAAGAGGTGGCCCGCGCCTCGAGTTCGCTCCGGGTGTCTTTTAACATGCAGACCCTGGGATCGGCCTTGACCATTCAAAAATGGGGCAATGAAGACCAGAAGAAGAAATATATTCCTGGGCTGGTCAGTGCCGACTTGATTGGATGTTTCGGCATTACCGAGCCGAATGCCGGGTCCGATATTATGGCCTTGAAGACTACGGCGGAAGATAAGGGCGATTATTACCTGTTTAACGGCAGTAAAACCTGGATATCCAACGCCCAGGTCGCTGACATCTGTATTGTTTATGCCTATACGGACAAAAACGCCGGGAGCCGCGGCATGTCGGCCTTTATTGTAGAACTGAAACAACCCGGCATCACCACCCGCCCGCTCGATAAGATGGGTACGCGCTCTTCCCCCACCGGCGAAGTCTTTTTTGAAGATGCCAAGGTCCCCAAGGCCAATCTCCTCGGCAAATTGGGCGACGGTGTCAAAACAGTGTTCTCGTCGTTGAACCAGACCCGGCTGTCCTGTGCCGCCGGAGGGGTCGGGGTGGCTCAAGCCTGCCTGGAGTTGTCCATTAAGTACGCCAACGAACGGGAGCAGTTCGGCCAGCAAGTCGGTAAGTTCCAAATGAATCAAGATCTCATCGCCCAGATGGCCGTGGAAATTGAGGCGGCCAGACTGTTGACTTACAAAGCGGCGTGGCAAAAAGATCAGGGACAAATCGACAATACTCTGGAAACGTCCTTCGCCAAGTATTATGCCGGTGAAGTGGCCGCCAAGTCCGCCCATTCGGCCATGAAGATCCTGGGCGCCTATGGTTACTCCACTGAATACCCGGCCGCCCGGCTATTCCGGGATGCCGTTTTGTACCAGATCGTCGAGGGAACGGCCAACGTCCAGAAGATGATCATCGCCATGGATCAATTGGGCTACCGCAAGGCCAACAAATAAACCGGCCCGGCCGCATCGGCGCATCTTGACCTGATCTCAATCAATACCTGGGGCTTGTGCGCCCCAATAAAACAACTATTCGGAACCACGTGGAGGCACCAGCATGGGTGATCGAGACAAGATATTAGCTAAAGTACAAGAGTTGGAAGACAAGAAGAAACAGCTTCGTCGGGGCGGCGGGCCCAAGGCGATTGAGAAGCAACATCAAGCCGGGAAGTTAACGGCGCGCGAGCGCATCGATAAGTTTTATGATCCCGATACCTTCATGGAAATAGACATGTTTGCCGACTGTCTGGGCCGGGAATTCGGGATGGCCGGGAAGAGCATCCCCGGCGACGGGATAGTTATCGGCCACGGCCTGGTGGAAGGTCGGCCGGTGGCGGCTTTCTTTGCCGATTATACCTCGATGGCCGGGACCTTCGGTGAGATGCACGGCCGGAAGATGAACAAGATCATCGAATTCGCCATCAATAAGAAAATGCCGGTGGTCGGGGTAAATGACTGCGCCGGAGCCCGGCTCCAGGAAAACATGGGACCACTGTCGCAGTATGGCCGATTGTTCTATCTGAATTCCATCGGCTCCGGGGTGGTGCCCCAGATTTCCTTGCTTCACGGCTACGTGGCCGGCGGCCAGGCCTATTCTCCAGGACTAATGGATTTCCTGTTCATGGTCAAGGACATGGGCTACACCTTCATCGCCGGTCCCCCCCTGGTCAAGGCCATGCTCTCGGAAGATATCTCGGCTGACGAACTGGGCGGATACAAGGTTCACAGTACGACCAGCGGTGTTTGCCACGTGGTCGCCGAAGACGAGATGGATTCCTTCACCAAGTGCCGGAAGCTGCTGTCCTATCTTCCTTCCAGCAACCTGGATATGCCGCCCTATGACGATACCGGTGACCCGGCCGACCGAGTGTCCGAGAAAATCTACGACATCATCCCGGCCGACCGCTGGCGGCCCTATGACATGAAAAAGATCATCAAGGAAATCGTGGACAATGGCGAATTCTTTGAGATTCATAAAGACTACTTTAAAGAAATGGTGATCTGTTTCGCTCGGTTAGGCGGTCATTCGGTCGGTATCGTGGCCAACAACCCCATGTACCGGGGCGGCGTAATCACCACCCAGGCGGCCGAAAAGGCGGCTCGATTCAAGATTTTCTGTGACGCCTTTAATATTCCGATCATCAACCTGATCGACACCCCGGCCTATCTGATCGGCAGCCAACAGGAAAAACTGGGCATCATTTACCGCGGGGCCAAGCTGCTTTACGCCACCTCCTGCGCCACAGTACCTCAGATCAGCGTTTACATTGGCAAGGCCTACGCCGGTGGCTACCTGACCATGGGCTCCAAAGACTTTGACGTGGATCTGGTCTACGCCTGGCCCACGGCAGACCTCGGCCTGGTCGGCCCCAAAGGTA
>JADFXK010000346.1:4263-4775 GCA_015233625.1 Deltaproteobacteria bacterium
TGGCCTATTCCGCAAGGAAATCATGGCCGACGGTGAAGCTGCCAAAGCCAAAGGCGAGGATCCGGCCAAGGCGGAAGCAGAAGAACGGGCCCGTCGGGAAAAAGAATTTGCCGACACCTACATGAGCGTTTATTACCCAGCCAAATTGCAGCACATCGACGATATTATCGACCCCAAGGAGACCCGGCCGATTTTAATCAAGTCCTTGGAACAACTGGCCAATAAAGTCAAAGAATTACCCTGGCGGAAACACGGGAATATTCCTCTCTAGGGTGGTTTTTCGACCCGCCGGCCCAAAAGACACTTCGCTTGACCTAAACAGCCCTGCCTCGGCCAGGATCACCGACCGGACAGGGCTGTCTTTTTGCATTTTTTGTTCTGGCCAAATCTGCGCCATCTGCGGATTCAATAATGGTCCTTGACCCTAATCGCTTAACGGACTCATCGAACTCAGGTTATGCTTATGAATCCGAACAGGAGATTAATCCTCCCAAAGTTCAGGATCGACCAGG
>JADFXK010000347.1:0-595 GCA_015233625.1 Deltaproteobacteria bacterium
TCTTTATAACTTGATTCATTAAACTTCATCAGTTACCAGAACCCGGAATTGGATCTCTTGATCCAGTCAGCCCGGCATACTTTCGACCGGGCTAGGCAGAAGGAAATCTACTTTAAAATACAAGAGATTTTAGCTGAAGATCAGCCTTATGACTTTCTCTATGTCCCGGATGCCTTGCCCATCATCGCGGCCCGATTCCACGGTGTGCAACCGGCTCCAGCCGGCATAGGTTACAATTTCATCAAGTGGTTTGTTCCCGACAATCTTCAAAAATATAAAGTCATGCCCTGAATCGGGCCGGGCATGGTTCTTTTTGCCTATGATTCACTTGATTTATGTTCCCGCCTGGATCAGCGATAGAAGTAAACAGAAAATTCCGATGGGCTGTGGAACTCATCGCAACTCTTGTCATTAAGCCGGAAGCTTAACAAGAAAGGACGCTCCATGGTAAAGGTTATTCCTTTTGAAAGGACCAAGCGGTCAGTCAACGAAGTCATTAACAACTTAACCACCGATTCGGAGGAGATAAAGGAAATTATCGTCATTGCTAAGAACTATCGCGATGAATGGGGGATGTACAATTCAGAACTGGAAA
>JADFXK010000347.1:617-4773 GCA_015233625.1 Deltaproteobacteria bacterium
ATTTTATTTCATGTCATCCAGAACAATTTGCTTGATAGTGAATAGCCGAAGGCTGATTAGATGATCAGCTTTCAGCCCCCCTGCTCCCCCTTGTTTTCTCGGGGGTTCTGTTTCTATAATGGCAACACCGGAGATGCCGAATGGCAATTTGGGACGACTTTAAAAGATTCTTCTCAGAATGTTTGTCATGTGGTTGATAGGACAAGGATGCCAATCAGGAAGGAACAATGACGGCGCCACAAGACAACGACTTACAACAGGCGTTACAGCTAGCCATCGAACATATCGAAAATTTTGCTCCGGACGAATTGCGGGACTGGCTCGTCTGGCTGCTTAACGGCCGCGACAATCTCTTGCCCAGTGATGGATATATGTCCTTGACCGGGCCTCTTGCCGCCATCTATCCTCGCCTGTCTTCCAAGATCAGGGACGGCATTAACCGGGCGGTTCTGTCGATGCTGGGAGATATGTTGGCGGGGCGTGTCTGGGCCGGCCAGGCTGCGGACGAATTACTGCTTCTGATTCAGCAAATCGGCATGAAAGAGGCTCAGGACCTGCTAGCCGATTATGCCAGGTTGCCCCGCTTTCACAAGGTGAGAGAAGACCTTCGTTTCCGCGTATGTCAGGCTCTTGCGGCACTCCGGGTGCGCATGACCGTCGACTTTTGGCATCAGGTTCTGAGAAGCAATCCGGACAAATTTGGGGGCGTGGCCTTTATTGGCCTGACCGTTATTTCGCCCAAGAGCGCGATTGACCTGCTCTCTTTTCTCCCCGATGAAGAACGGGCGGCCGAGCTTATTGGCGATGCCCTGCCCCTGTTTTTCGAGCTGGCCGGAAAGTCTGACGCCGAGGCAGTCCGCCGCCATTTAGCCGAGTCCTTGCCCCAACTGGCGCCCAAACTCCGGATGGAAGTGGAAGAGTATCTGCAACTCGAATCCCTAACTGTGATGAACCCGAAGGATAGGTAAGAATGCCCGGCCGGACGGCCCTGGAAGTGACTGCGTGTTGAGATCCTTTTGACCAGGTGATTGGTAACTGTAAGAATATGTCGGCGATCAAATAACCTATAGGAGGGCAAGATGGACCGGCCAAACCAACAGAGGCAAGTCAAGTTTTTCCTGGCGGCCATGATCCTGTCTGTGGTGATGATTTCAGGACTTCTATCCGGCGTTGGTTATAGCGCGGAAGTTAGTCCGAGCGACAAGGTGGCCTACCTGGCCGCCCTCAAGGACGCCGAGGCCGCCATTCAGGATAAAATCTCTACCCGGCTGCTGGCCGTGGTCCCAGGCTTTGATCGCCTCAATTACGAAATACTACATGGAAATGGAATAGCTTGGGAAGGTAACCCCGGCAGTTCCAGGGTGCTGGTGGGGACGTTTTTGGATAGGCAAACCTATGTGACATACTATAAGGACAACCTGGAGAAACACGCAGACCAATATGTGCTTCAGAAAAGCTTGTGGGTTACGGTGACGCCGGAACTGAAGAATTTCTTCATCGGTAAAGAATGTCCGCCCTCGCCGAAACGAGTGATCCAGGCTTTGGGACTGCATCCGGCCAATGCATATGAAGTTATAATATTGATGTGGGCCAACTCGACCGATCTGTTCCGGCCCAGTGCCGACCCGGAAATAACCGACCATGAGGCCCAGCCGGCCATTAAAATCGCCCAAGATAACTGGATATTCCCCATAGATTCAAGCATCTTCACCAAAATGGATAACACTGTCTTGGTCAAAGAGGCCCAATGGTCAACAACCAGCGTCCCCTACAAAAAATGGTATGTGAATCGCGCCCAGACCTGTTATGTCAATGGTTCGGTACTAGATGAAAACAATCCCGCGACCTGGGGCTACCCCTGGACCAGGTTGGGTTATACCTACGACTGGGGCAATGCTGAAAACCATGTGGGGCTAAGTGAATTCGTTCTCCGGATCGACCCCAACAAAAATGGCGGCGAAGCCTACGTCAAGCTGGTCCAGGCCATTGATATCGCCGGCCCGGACTGGAATAACTATTTTAAGTGCCAGTCCGACCCCGCCCCTGAACTGAACGTGTCCCTCGTCGGACCAAGAGCCACCTTAACCTGGAGCTCCATCCCCGGCGCCACCGGATACACCCTGTTCTATGCCCCCTACCCATCTCAGAAGCCGATCAGCAGCACCGAGATGGGAAATCAGACCAGCGTCTATTTCGAGCTTTGGAATGGGGCCGCCTACTACGCCTGGGTCAGGGCCAATAACAGTTCCGGCGGGGTCTATTCGAACATCGTCACCATCATTATCCCCTAAACGGATGACCGTTACGGGCTACGAAAGGAGGCCGGGCCTTGTTTAGAATTGGTTTTGGGTATGACGCCCACCGACTCACCTCCGACCGGCTCCTGGTCTTGGGCGGAGTGACCATACCTTATGACCTGGGCCTGCTGGGCCACTCTGATGCGGATGTTTTGTCCCATGCCATTTGCGACGCCATCTTGGGCGCGGCCGGACTGGGCGACATCGGCCGCCATTTCCCGGACACCGACCCGCGCTGGCGGGGTATTTTGAGCTTGACTTTATTAACTGAGACGGTTGAAATGCTTAAGCTGAAAAAACTCCGGATCGTCAACGTGGACAGCACCATCGTGGCCCAACGGCCCAAACTTAAGGATTATATTCCGGAAATGGAGTCTAACCTGGCCGCCGCCCTGGGCTTAGATCCCGGACAGGTCAATGTCAAGGCGACCACCACCGAAGGGATGGGATTCACCGGCCAGGGAGAAGGTATGGCCGCCTACGCAGTGGCCTTGATCACCGGAACGGCTGGCTAAATAAGCAGAGATAAATTAATATCTTAAGGGGTCAGCTTATGCCACAATTATTAGGCATACGAATAAGGAATTATAAGTCGCTTTCCGATGTCAAGCTGGGGCGGATAGGCTTTGCCCAAGGAGTCCCATTACCGCCGATTAATTGCTTCATCGGTCCGAATGGATCCGGAAAATCGACCTTAATCGATGCCTTTGGCTTTTTGGCTGATTGCCTGAAAGAAGGGGTTGAGAGTGCCTGCGACAAATCGCAACGCGGCGGCCTGTCCCGCCTGCGCACCCAGGGAAGCACCGACCCCATTTGTTTTGACCTGTATTATCGTGAAAATTTAAATTCCAGGCCGATCACTTATTCCTTCGAGGTTGGCCAGGATAGAGGGGTTCCGGTTGTCCTAAGCGAAAGACTTTGGCAGCGTCGAAAAGGCCAGAAAACTGGTCAACCCTTTGCCTTTCTACGCCTCAATAAGGGAGAAGGTGACGTCTGGGCCGGTGATAAGACGGAGGATGAAGAAGACGCCACAAGACAACCGCTCAAGATGGAAGATAGAGACCGCCTGGCCATTACTACGCTGGGTCAATTCTCAGATCATCCCCGGATCGTGGGTTTGCGGGCATATATCGAGAGCTGGTATCTGTCCTATTTTGTCCCGGATGCGGCCCGGCGATTGCCGCCGACAGGGGCTCAAAAGCACCTGGACCGAACTGGAGAAAACCTGGGTAATGTTATCCAATACCTGGAACGAAATCATAAACAACGGTTTAACCGGATATTGGAAACAATTCAAAGACGAATTCCCGGGATCAAAGACATTAAAACGCAACCAAGTCCAGACGGACGTCTGTTGTTAAAATTTGGTGAATCGAGCTATAAGGACCCATTCTTTCAGCAAAGCATGTCCGACGGAACATTGAAGATGTTCGCCTACCTCCTGCTGCTGGAAGACCCGGATCCTCCTGCCTTCATCGGCATCGAAGAGCCGGAAAACGGGCTTTATCATAAATTGCTGGAAACGCTGGCTCGCGAATTCCGGCGACACGCCGAAAATTCCCAGGGGAAAATTCAGGTGATTATCACCACCCATTCGCCCTACTTTGTTGACGCCTTGAGCCCGGAACAAGTCTGGCTTTTAGAAAAAGACGAGCAGGGACACACCCAGGCCACCAGAACCGCCGACATGCCGGCCATCAAGGAACTGGTGAAGGAAGGCATTCCATTGGGGAGCCTGTGGTATAGCAATCACTTTGAGGAGAGATCTTTAGGATGAGAATACATTTCCTGGTCGAGGGGAAATCGGAGGAAGCCCTGCTCAAGACATGGTTGCCCCGCTTCCTCCCGAAAGCCCATAC
>JADFXK010000348.1 GCA_015233625.1 Deltaproteobacteria bacterium
ATAACATGGAAAAATTGTTTAAAGATATGAAGGATTATATAAACAACTACCTAATATAACAAAAAATATATATTCACAGCTCAACTTTTTGTCCCGTACAGAGCACTGATGACCCACTAAGAACGCCAGAATAGCCACAAAATGCACCAGACCGACAGGTTGTCTGAAGAGAAAAATCAACGCCGTTCCGGCCCCGGAAAGCAGGAGAAAGAGGTTCTTTTTGCTCTCTATAAACAAAATGATGAAATAAACGGTCAGCAGTTGGGCGGCTAAGGCGTAAACAGAGGACCAGGGAAGAAAGCGTCCAAAATAATACGGCGCCAAGAGCAACCAGCCTATCCCGGTCACCGAGGCCAGCCACTTGGGCAAGATACGGCGCCAAACGACCCAAAGCAACGCCGCACTCACGCCATAGAAAAAGACCGTCAGGAGTTTGATGACTATTAGCTTATCGCCGAAAAAGATCATGGCCAGCCCCTGGAGTATCGGAGCCAGAAAACCGTATTGCGAAGTCGTCTCGCGGAATAAGATCTTACCATGGGCGATATCAATAGCGGTTTTCAGTATATAGCCGTCGTGATGATCGTCTATCCCGATGGTGGAAAGATATCCGAAAACAATTATAGTTATCAGAAATAAGACGATAGCCGGATAGCTGTTCCAACTGACTCGAAACAAGTTATTTATGAAGTTTTTTACAGATATCATAATGCCTCTAGCTACATATGAAAACCGTTGGACATCGCCGGTTCCGGCGGCCGTTCGGACTGGGTTTTGTCTTTATTAACGCCCATCTTTAAAGATAAGTGGAAAATCAATATGGTGGCCAACAAATAGTAGACGCCCCATAGTCTCAAAACAAGGCTAAAGAAAGTCTTTTCGGGATTCCAAAAGGCAGCAAAGCGATTCAACAAGAAACGGCCTCTTGGCTTAACCCGAACTCAGCATTACTTCACCGGATTTTTCGTCGGGATTTTGACCGGCCCTGGAGTATCGAGAGAAATTTCGCAAGAGACGTACTGACCAGAATTATGCCCGCCAGTGGCAAAGAAGTGCAAACAAGACCCCACCTTCGCTTCCGGAAGAGGATAGCCTAATTTTGCGGCCGTGGACCTGGCTGCTTCAAGTTCCAGCTTAAACGTCAAGAGGCGTAATGGGTAATTCGGGCGTTTGGCCAAGGCATTATGTATCAATTTAGCAAAAGATGATGGAGATGCTATCGTGTCCGTCTCTAGCCGGTAAAATCTGCTATCCGGATGTAAATAGGGGATTATAAAAGCATTGGGGAACCCATACATTAAATAATTTGCAGGTTGATTAATTAATTCTGGAGGAATTTGCATACCGAAATGATTAATTGGTTTATTTTTCGCCAAGTAGTGTCCCCAGTTCGGCACCTTTATTTTAACCAAGGCGACGACAATGCATAGGGCTAAAACTACACTGATAACTTTTTTATTTGGATATATTTTGATGGCCAAAATCCATATAGCGAATCCGAGTACAAGTTCAACGGGAATTAGATAGCGTTGACCGGCTAATATCTTCGCCCAAAGGGCAAAACTGACACAGCAAAAAGACAAAAACGCCACACAGACGGAACCCTCGGTTTGCGAAAATCCTCTCCTCCCGGAAATAATCACCCGGACCCCCAACACCAGGAAACATATGACCAGCAGCACAGGAAAAATTAGTAATCTCGCATCGGCAAAAATGATTTCCTGTGTCCTTGCCGTACCATTAACACAGGATACCAGAAACTTTATTAGACTCGAAATTGACTCGAAATTAAATTTCTCAAAGCCAAGATTGACAGGAGGAAAATAGGACGACTTAAATATCGCATTGTATAATGGGAAGACCGGGTTCCCCCATTCTTTAGCGAGATAGACGTACCACCACCCATTTATCGCAAAACCAACACCGGAAAAAATGCAAAAAATCAGGCTGGATCTAATCGCTTGTCGGATGTTGCGGAAGGCTAAAGGTAATATAATCGCCGAAAGAAGGCCGACCTCAAAAAGTCCGTTAGACAGTTTCATGCTGAACGCCAGCCCGATTGATACTCCGGCCAGGGCCACATACCTGTCCCTCGTCCGGGGAGTAGTTGACGGGGCCACACTGCGGAGGCAACAAAGGAGACTCAAAAGTACGAACACTGCAGTTGTCGACGAAAAAAAACTGGTGCCCAGTTCACTCATCCAAACCGGCGCCGCGAGAGATAACAAAAAGGCCAGGACTAAGGCGACACCAGGTTTCTCATACCCAAGATCGCGGCTTATCTCCAGGCCGATTAGCCACAAGAGCGGCAAACAGAGCAACTGGACGCAGGTGATCAGCCAGGCGTCGAACGGAAAAGGAAGTGACGAGTAGGCGATGTAAGTTAATAGGTTAGGTACTGGATTAAAATAAGTTTGAAAGCCGGCCGGCATAATATCTAGAGGAAAACGCCAGTGAAGAAGTGCATACCCGTTGTAATAATGATAACATTCTAGATCCCAGTTTGTATCCGCCCCTCTTTGGTATACGAAATACAAGACCAACAATCCAACCGTACCGATAAGCGTCCAGGAACTACAAATCAGCGTCGAAAATCTTTTGATCCTGCTTATCTCTTGAGGCTGGCCACCCGGCATAAAAAACTCCTTAAGTGATTTGGTCTAAAGGTGATTTGGTCTAAAGGTCTAAACAGAACTAGCTGTGACAAGGTGGGGCCGGCCGGCGGGATGAGAGATGTCACCCAAACGATATCATCAATACCCAGGACGAAGCCGGCCTTCTTTAAAAGCAAAAACCTGAGGATGGCGGAAGGAGAGGAAAGATATCTGAAAATCTCTTTTGTCCTCTACCTGGTGCTTTTGCTTGCCATACTCCGGTCAGGTCAATATTTTATTTTGCCAGGTTATATTCGTTGTGTCAATCCCAAAGTTATGGTTTTTCCGGAATACGGGTATCTTAGGGCTGGCGCCGTTTATACTTTGAACGTGCACTCCGCCCCGGCAATGGACCTTCAATTCAAATCACCTCGTTCCGGTTGACGATTTCCCTTTTCCCGGAGGGAAAAAACAATCCAGCCCCAGGTCAGCTAAGCGCCACCCTCAGGCGGAATCAAAAGGTGACAACATTTAGTGTGTTTTACATATAATAAACTATGTCTTTAGTCCTCACTCCGGCAAATTAAGGTTAAGGACCGCGGCAATGGCCCGGACCGTGACCAATGCTTCGGGATAATCAAAATTGTCCACCTGCCTGACCAGTGTCTCCGCGGGTTCGGCCGCTCTACCTTGGAGTCGGGCGTGCAGAGCCGCCATAAACTCAGACGGCACAAGCAGGTGTTCTTTTAATATGGACACCAGCTTATTGAGGTCTAATTCGATGCGGTCAAGATCGAAGGTTACCGTCTGGGTGTCTTCCGGCTCCAGTTGGTGATGGGCCGATTTAAGGGCATTGATCACCTCGGTCAAAGCCTCTTCAAAGTCCGCCCGCCGGGTGGCCCGGCCCTGTCCGGCCTCCGCCTCAAACTGTCCGGCCGCCTGGTACAGCGCCTCCGCCCCCAGATTCCCGGCCGCCCCTTTAATGCTATGGATCAGTCCGGCCAGCTCGGGATAATTTTCGGTGTCCATCAGATGGTTCAATTTCTGGACGGCGTTTTCAGCCTCCACGGCAAAAGCTCTCAACACCCGCCGCAGCGCCCCCCAATTGCCCCCCATCCGGACGACGGCCCGCTTCAGGTCAAACCCCGCCACCTCAAAGGACGACCCCGTCTCGTCGGCGCCCGGCCCGTCGGAGGCAATTAAGGATATCCCGGCCGGATTACCGGACTCCATCCATTTAAGCAGGGTGGCAATCAATTCATTCGGTTCTATCGGCTTTGACACATGATCGTTCATTCCGGCTTTCAGGCATTCTTCCTTATCTTGAACCATAGCCGCGGCCGTCATGGCGATGATGGGCAGGTCTTCTTTAGTTCCGGCCGCCCGAATTCTTCGCGTGGCTTCAAAACCATCCATCTCGGGCATTTGAATGTCCATGAGCACCGCGTCATACCGGGTTTCGGCCACCATCTCCACCGCCTCACGGCCGTTCTGGGCGATATCCACCTCAAACCCGGCCTTCTCCAACAGCTCCCGGGCCACCTGCTGGTTGATTCGGTTATCCTCTGCCAGCAACAGCCGCGTCCCCTGGACCGGCCTGGTCTTTTCAGGCAATAACCGGTGGTCGTCTGCCGATGTGGCCGGCCGAGATGGCGTCTCCCGGTGTTGAATGCGCATAATGGCATCGAATAGCCCGGAAGGCGTTATCGGCTTGCTCAGGACGGCGTCAAGAGGCGTCTTCCCGGCCGCCGAAAGAAGATGTTCCCGCCCAAAGGCGGTGACCATAATGATCACCGGTGGTCTCTCCAACCGGCCCTGTCCGATCTCGTCCTCGATTCGACGCGCCGTTTCCAACCCGTCCAGTTCCGGCATCTTCCAGTCCAGCAGCAAAAGCTCAAACGGCCGCTGCTCATTGACCGCCCGGCTTATCTCTACCAGGGCCTCTTTTCCGGACCCCACCGTGACCACGTCAAAAGACCAGGACGAAAGAATTTGCTGCAATATCTGGCGAGAGGTTTCATGATCGTCCGCGATCAGGGTTTTCATCTTCCGGAGACGCCCCGAATCGCGCCGGACCGGAGTTTCATGTGAGATCTTTAACCGGGCGGTAAAATGAAACGTGCTGCCCTGATCGGGGATACTCTCAACCGTGATCTCGCCGCCCA
>JADFXK010000349.1 GCA_015233625.1 Deltaproteobacteria bacterium
CCGGGTTGTGCGGGGAGGCGGTTGGGACGACGATCCCCACGACCTGCGGTGCGCCAACCGCGTCGATAGCTACGACTACCCGTATTTCTCGAACTATGACTTGGGCTTCCGGGCGGTGTTAAGTGTCAGCCGTAAAGGAGCAGCGCAAAGAAACCAGCGGAAGACAAAGCGCAAACAAGATAGGTTCCATGGAATGGAGGTAATGAATCCTGACACCGGACCAAACTATATCGACTAAAATTGAAAACTTCAGATAGTTGGATGATGAGCCGTTAGCCGACACGTCGACATTGTAATTAATGACGCCCTAATCATCGTTTGAGGTGATGCATGAAATCAGCGACGAAGCGGAAGCCAAAGAATTCGTCGAGGTCGCTCATTGTGTTAAAGCCTGATGTTACAATATTTCCCAATCATCCTTGGTGATTCCGGCCTGTCGGAGGATGCGTCCCAAGAGTTCCCGACCAACATCACCTTGATGAGGATTGGGAATCCGGATGGTGATGTCGCCTTTGATCATAAACGGATGCTTGCCGCCGGAGTACGGCCCCTCGAATCCAAGCCGCCTGAGATAATTGAGGAGGTCCTTTCTCTTGATTGGTCCGAAGGAAGGCATCAGGCGACTTCTTTGATAAAGAGTTCAATGCCATCGATCACGGGCAATGGGAGATTCTTATGGATCCGGAAAAGAACCCATTCTTCCATCACCTCCCGGAGTTCCTCTCGACAGCCTTCGAGCGTTTCCGTATTGGCATAAACGCCGTTACATTCTGGAATCTCACCATAATAGCTGCCGTCATCGGCCAGAATCTCGTACTTGGCGTGGCGTAGCGCCGCTTGAATGTATTCCAACAGCATCTCAAAGCCTCCAACGTCGTTCGGCGTATTTTTGCCATCCTCATATTCCGGCTGAACAGTCCAACGCCTCTAAAAAATCTTTAGGGGTAACGACACGAATTCCTTTGTGTTCTTTTACATCATTGACTTTCTTATCCCCACTGATGATATTTTCTGCTCCAGCTTCTTCAGCACAGGTGAAGAGCCAATCATCATCAGGGTCTAAACATATTTTTTCTTTGGGGGGAGCATCAGAAGTCAATCGACATATTCTGCTGTACCAATAACAAAAATCATCAAAACCAGCCTCAGTCCAACCTCGACGTGCTAAAAGTTTGGTTACTCTTTCATAAGCCAAAGCTCGCCTTAATTCGTCTATCAAGTGTCTTGAACTGACGGCCTCCAATTTCTCGTTTACCGCCAATTCAAAAATCTTGCATGGCGCTCCATGCGGATTGAACAATCCGCTAATAATCACATTCGTATCCAACAAGACGATTTTCATTGTTGCCTGCGTGCAAATGCTTTTGCTTCAAGGCTGATCCGATCGGCCTCTTCTTCGGGAAGAATGGTTTCTTCGCTTATGCCCTTATGCAAAAGCTTTTTTAAACCGGCCGCTGCCTCAGCCCGGGAAACACCTTCCTCTTCGTCTTTAATGATTTCCACAAATTGAGGCGGCAGAGTCTTTAAAAAATCCTTCACCGCCTTGATGCCTTCGCCATGAATTCTTAAAGTTAAAGTTTCCACAACAACTCCTGATTTGACTTTATTATTGCATCCATGATAGCAAATTAACTCTATAAAAGCAACAAGTTTGTTCCCGTCAAGAGGAACACCGAACCGTCCCGCCCCCCCTCACAGCGACTCGGCGTAAATCTCCACCGGATGTTTAATCCGAATCCGGTCCCCCTGGTGGGACAGAGCGTCCATGATCTGGAGCATACAGGCCGGGCATCCGGCGGCTACTACTTCCGCTCCGGAGGCGGCGATATTGTCCCGTTTGCGGCGGCCGATCTTAGCCGATAAGTCGTAATGCTCTAAGGCGAAACTCCCCCCGCAACCGCAGCAGGCGTCCGATTCGGCCATTTCCGTTAAGGCATATTTGGGATTCATCCGGATTAAGGTCCGCGGCTGAGCGGCCACGCCCAGGGTTTTCTTTAAATGGCAAGGATCGTGGATGGTCACCTTGATCGTCCCGTCTCCCGGAGTCGGCGGCGGAGTCAGACCCAGCCGGTCGACTAAGAAGGCGTTGATGTCCATGGTCTTGGCCGCCAGGGCGGCTACCTGCGCCTTCTTCCGGGCCGGATAATCGGCAGTCATGGCCGGCCAGATCTTCTTAATCACCGCGGTACAGGTGGCGCACGGCGTGATCAGAGCGTCCACATCCTGCTCACCCAGGATGCCCAAGTTGATGGCCACCAGGTGGTCAAAGGTCGGCCGGTCGCCCGAGGACAGGGCCGGTATTCCGCAGCAGGCCAGGGTATCGGCCAGGTAAACTCCGACTCCGTGATGGGTCAGCACCTTCAGCGCCGCCAGGCCCACGTCCGGAAAAACCGCATCGACCATGCATCCGGGGAATAAGGCCACCTTCAGACCGCTGGACCCGGCCGCGGTATCCATGGCCCCGACTTGCCTCAACAAAGATTTATCGGCCAGGCGGGGAAAATGCCGGTCACCCAGCGGAGACAAGAATCTGGCGCAGGACGAGCCCAGGATATCATTGACCGGAGCCGTCAAAACCCCCTGAAATGCCGCGGCCAGCCGGAGCAGGCTCTTGAACAATCGAGGCCGGGCCAGAGCCCCCCGAAAGATGACCCGCTTGACCGGGCCGAGGCCCAGGTATCCGGTTAAGATGGCCCGGGCCTTTAAAAAGATGTCCTGTGATTTGACCCCGGTGGGGCAGTTGGCTTCGCAGGCCCCGCACAGGAGGCAGGTGGTCAGACGTTCCCGGACGGTCTCCGGATCCCGAATCAGCTCCTGGGCCAGCCCCTCCAGCAGGGCGATCTTGCCTCGGGCCACCAGGGTCTCCCGGCCCGTTTCGGCATACACCGGACAGACCCCCTGGCACAGTCCGCACCGCATACAGGTGACGAGCTGCTCCTCCAATTCCCCTAATAATTTGATCAGTCCCGCCACCTGGGCCATCTTTGTTCTCCTCACCTGAGTTCGATGTGTCCACCCATGATTAAATCCACAGATTGCGCCGATTTCCGCAGATAAAAAAACAAAATGCTTGTGTCCAAAGGCTTGCATCCAAGCCCCGGTCGGCCAAAATTCATCAAATGATCTTGTGGACTGTGGGTTTCTTTAATCTGCGTTCATCTGCGTAATCTGCGGATACATTTTTGCCTTCCAATTGATGAAACTGGTCGAACTCATTCGCCTATGATTTTTCCGGGGTTAAGGATATACTGAGGGTCTAAGGCCCGCTTCAGGCTCCGGGAATAGAAAATGGTGGCTTTAGAGGTTTCCCGCTCCAGATACTTGGCCTTGGCCAGTCCGATCCCGTGCTCGCCGGATAAGGTCCCGCCTAAGTTCAAGGCCGCCTCAAAAATGTCGTCGATGGCCAGCTCCACTTTGGCCCATTCGGCTTTGTCCCGGCGATCGGTCAGGATGGTCGGGTGGAGGTTTCCATCTCCGGCGTGGCCAAAGGTCCCGATGGTCAGGCCGTACTTTCGGGCGACGTCCTCAATGACCCGGATCATGGCCGGGATTTTGCTTCGGGGCACGGTGGCGTCCTCCAGCACGGTGGTGGGCTTGCGCCGGGCCAGGGCGGACAGGGCGGCTCGCCGGGCTTCCCAGACCTTATTGCGCTCCTCCGCCGAACCGGCCACCTGAACCAGGCTGGCCCCCATCTGCCGGCACAGTTCCGCCACCTGGTCCGCCTCTTCCGCCACCTGGGCCGGATGCCCGTCCACCTCGATCAGCAGCAGGGCCGCAGCAGTCACCGGCAACCCGGCCCGGCTGAAGTCTTCCACCGCCCGGATGGTGAAGTTATCCAGAAACTCCAGGGTCACCGGGACAATCTTATGGGCGATGATGGCTGCCACCGTCTCGGAGGCCTGAGCCACCTGGTCGAACACCACCATCATAGCCCTCTGCGTCTGGGGCGGCGGGATCAGCTTTAAGATGATTTCGTTGAACACGCCCAGGGTCCCCTCCGACCCGACCATCAAACCGGTCAGGTTCAACCCGGTCACGCATTTGACCGTCTTAGCCCCGGACTTGACCAGGTCGCCGTTGGTATCGAAGAAAGTCAGGCCCATCACGTAATCTTTGGTCACGCCGTATTTCAGGCCGCGCAGGCCTCCGGCGTTTTCCGCCACGTTCCCGCCTAAGGTGGAGACCGCCTGGCTCCCCGGATCAGGAGGATAGAACAGCCCCCGTGCCGCCACAGCCGCCGCGAATTTGGCCGTAATCACCCCCGGCTGGACCACGGCGTAGAGGTCCTCCTCATTGATTTCCAGGATTTTGTTCAAGGCGTTGGTCAGGATGACCACCCCGTCCCGTTTGTCCGGGATAGTTCCGCCGCTGAGGTTGGTCCCGGAGCCTCGAACGGTGATGGGCAGGCCGTTCTGGCCGCACAAATGGATCGCCCGGCCCAGGGCCTGACTGGATTCCGGCCGGACAACCAGGGCCGGCATGACCGACGGCAGCACCGCCGCGTCGTAGGAATAGGCCTGCCGGTCCACTTCACTGGTCAGGACGTTGGCTGGCCCCACCGCCGCGGCGAATTCTTTGATCAGCTTGTCTTTGAGCATGGATATAACCCCGTTGCCGGTTACAGGTCAATGTCATTGACTTCAGAGTGTGACTCTTTTTCGTTGACGGTAGCTCCGTTAAAGCCCTAAAGGGGCTAACCTGGTTCGCCCCGTTGGGGTTTATGTGGCATTAGC
>JADFXK010000034.1 GCA_015233625.1 Deltaproteobacteria bacterium
CAACGACAAGGACGGCGTCTCTCTAATGACCATCCATAAGTCGAAGGGGTTAGAGTTTAAAGCAGTTTTCGTGATTGGGTTCATCGAAGGTGTTTTACCAAACAAAAACGGGGAGATTGAAGAGGAAAGGAGAGTCGCTTTCGTCGGCATGTCCAGAGTCATGAAACAGCTTTATCTCACCTATTCCAGGAGCTATCTCGGAAAGAATGTCAAAAAATCAAGATTTCTTGATGAGATTATCGGAGATTAAAAGTGAAAACAAACAAGATGTCTGCCTTTATGAAGGTGGGCATCAGATTTTTTGTGGTGTTAACGGATATCTATATGCTACTCTTACATAGGCTTTCCCAGGCATAGCTCTTCCTGTGGGACTGCTTCGCTAAAATGGCTATCGTATAATCATCTTTCAAGCAAATTTTAGCATGAATTTGGCAAAAGTTGCTCTTTGTTGGTTACCGGCAATAATCGTGCAGAGAAAAACCAAAGTTGGGGTAGTATAATCAGAAAAGATTGGACCGCCTATTTTAACACCCAACACCCACCTAATACGTCGAGCAATATTTTCTTTAGCCACCATAATTTTGGGAAACTGGTATTTTATCAATATATTAATAGTAATAACTTCTTTACGATTCTTACATAGATTACTGAGGAAGGTTTATATCGCACCACGATGCATAACTTTAACTTATGCTTTCCATCAATATTATCAAATTGACAGTTCAATGAAATTAGCACATTAATGCCGAAACGACCATGATGTAACCCCAAGAACCTGGTGTGCTCCTTGACCAGAGAAAAGGTCTATGAATGGTCTAGAAAAGTGGGCGCCGACAGAAGAGAGTCCCTCCACGGCCCATCCGATGCCTCATCTGGTCGGATCAGACAAAGATTTGACAAACCCTTAAAGTCAAATTTAATATGAGGGAACAGTAACCTACTACTAATCAAAAAGGAGGGAGTTTTTCCAATGAAAGACATTAGAGATTTCATCGCCAAGTGTGAACAAGAAGGAATCCTGCATCGAATTAAGGCACCAGTGGACGTCCATTTGGAACTGTCTCACACTGCAAAAATCAATGAGGAGGCCGGAGGACCGGTTCTGTTGTTTGAAAATGTTAAGGGATTTAACATGCCGGTGCTTATCAGCGCCTGCACTACTCCCAAAAAAATGGCCGTCATTTTGGGTCAGCCCACAGATAAGACCATGTGCCAGTTGTCCCGGGAATGGATGAAACTGACCACCAAAGAGCTCATCCCACCTAAGGTCGTCTCCAACCCGCCGGTTATGGAAAACGTCATCACGGGTGACGCCATCAACGTCAACAAATTCCCCGCCCCCCATTTCTATCCCTTGGATGGCGGTCGATTTATCGGCACCTCGGCTTTCCTGGTCACCAAAGATCCCGACACCGGCTGGACCAATTTGGGCACGTACCGGATGCAGATTCTTGATGACAAAAGTGTGGGCGTCCAGATCATCAAGGGTAAACACGCCGACATGATGATGAAAAAATATCAGGCCATGGGCAAGAAAATGCCGGTCGCCGCGGTAATCGGCTCCGACCCCATCTTGTTTCTTACCGGCAGCACCCTGGTCTCGTCCCAGGTTGACGAATACGATGTCTCAGGCTCTCTGCGGGGCGAGCCGGTGGAAATATTCGAGAGCGACCTGACCGGCCTGAAACTCCCGGCCAATGCCGAAATCATCTTGGAAGGTGAAATCGATCCGGAAAACCTCCGGCCGGAAGGGCCGTTCGGCGAATACACCGGTTATTATTCCGGGAGCAAGGGCAAGGACTTTCCTAAACCCTGGATAGATGTTAAGCGCGTCCTGCATCGGAACAATCCCATTTTTTGGTCGACCACTGTGGGCAAGCCGATTAATGATATCCATATGATTCAGTCCCTCAACCGGACGGCTACCCTGTGGTATGACCTAGAAACCATGAAGGTGCCGGGGATTCAATCGGTCTATATCCCGGCTAACTCCACCGGCCGGTTCTGGGCTATCGTGTCCATCAAACAAATGTACCCCGGCCATGGCTGCCATGCCGGCAATGCGGTCATCGCCTCCACTACAGGCCACTATGGTCTAAAAGGGGTCATTGTAGTCGATCATGACATTCCAGCGGATGATTGGGATCGGATTATGTGGGCCTTGTCCGTCCGGTTCGATCCGCTTCGCGACACCCAAATCATCAATCGTGGTCGGTCCACTCCCCTTGATCCGGCTCTGCCCATCGAGGCCCGCGAAATCGTGTCACGGATCATCATGGATGCGACCACCCCATATGAGTGGAAAGACAAACCCATTGAGATATTCATGGACAAAGACATGACCAAACAGGTTCTCAGCCGGTGGAATGAATTCGGGTTCGAGGGCATTGGTGTCTTCCCCACCAAAATCGACTATTAGACCCGGTTACTGTCACGCGTTCGGGTCACGGGTTACGAGTTGTGGGATGGGGGCGCAGGGCAGTAACTGCCACGGTGAGAATCATATTGTAGAATAAGTGTCTTGCCGCTGCCCGGAATCCCCGACTCGAAATCCTTAACCCCCCGGCACCTGGCGCCGGATGACCGGCCGCCAATAGACAAACCGGCGACAACTCGAAACTGGTATCAGATATCCGGGTTTTTGTGCCAGGCGGATAGATGGAAGGAGTTAAGATGAAGCCCATTCGCTATACTAAAGAGATGGTTGATGAGTTCTTGCGGGACGGATACTGGACCAACGAAACATTTTATGACTTCTGGGACAGAAATGCTAGAGAATACGGCAACCGAGAAGCACTGGTGGACTCCAAGTACCGATTGACCTGGGCTGAGGCCAAGAAGCTGGTTGATGCCATTGCCTTCACCTGGGTGGAAATGGGCATCCCCAAATTTGCCAGGGTGATCATCCAGTCGCCCAACAGTGTTTACGGTTTCCTGTCTCGGATCGCCTGTGAACGGGCTGGGCTGATTTCCCTTACCGTGTATCCTTATCTCCGGGAGAAAGAGCTGGAATACATGGTGGAACGGACGGAAGCTGCGGCGGTTATTATATGCAATAAATATCGCAACTTCGACTACCTGGCCATGTATCGAGGATTACAGCAACGGTTTCCCCATCTTAAAACAATCTTTTTATTCGAAGACGATGTCCCGCTCGGCGCCCCGGCCGACACGTATTCCCTGCCCGCGCTTGCCCGGGAAATGCTGGAGAAACCAATCAACCTTAAGGCATTGGAAGAGCGAAGACTGGATCCTGTCTGGAATGTCGGCTTATTGACCAGTACCACAGGGACCACCGGCCTGCCGAAGTTGGTGGAATGGCCGATCGCTTCTCGTGTTTGCACGTCCAAGGGCCGGGTGGACATCTGGAAACTGAACAAAGACGATATAACCATGGCCATTGCTCCCCATGCTGGTGGGGCGGCTGGAACCTTGACCTATTTTGCCGCGCCTGTAGCCGGGGCAAAGACAGTCATGCTGGAGGAGTTTGAGCCGGAAGCGGCCCTGGAATTGATCGCCAGGGAAAAAGCCACAGCCATAGGTGTGGTCCCCACCCACCTGGTCCGGATGCTGGAATTAGACACATCTAAATATGATCTTAGCACCTTGCGCTTTATCCGGTCGGCCGGCGGCTATCTCTCTCCCCAGGTGGCCGAGGAAGCCGAACTAGCTTTCGGGGCCTCCATCACCAGCGATCTGGGGACCCAGGATGTGGGTTCCGTGTCCGGGTGCAGCGTAGACGATTCCAAGGAATTACGCCGTCGGACAGTGGGTCGGATGCTCCCAGGGAATAAGGTCATCCTCCGTGATGAAGCCGGGCATCCGGTTCCCGACGGCGAGCCGGGCATCTTGTGGTTTCGCGGTCCCCACGCTCCGGCCGGGTATTACCGGGATGAAGATTTAACGGCTACGGTGTTCAACCCGGAAGGATGGACAACCACCGGTGATATAGTCAAGTTTGATGAAGGCTGCCTGTGGATCCTGGGCCGGGCCAAAGATATGATCATCCGCGGCGGCCAAAATATCTATCCGGCAGAGGTAGAAGGGTTACTTAACGAACATCCCAAAGTCGCCTCGGTCGCCATCGTCGGATATCCGGATAAAGCTTTAGGCGAAAAGGCCTGTGCCTATGTCATACCCAAGGCCGGCGAAAACTTCACCTTTGATGAAATGAAGGAGTTTCTCAAGTCCAAGAAACTGGCCATGTTCAAGTTACCAGAACGCTTGGAAATAGTCAGCTCCTTCCCCACGGTGGGTGACTCCGGCAAGGTTAACAAAAACGATTTGAAAAAGGATATCGCGAGCAAGGTGGCATCCGACCAATAGATAATGGAAAGGCCTATGGACAGAAGTGTATTGATCATTTCCACGCTGGACACCAAAGGCGAAGAGACGGGATATCTAAAGGGAAAACTTGAGGAGCTGGGCTTGAAGACGCTCCTGATGGATATCTCCATGCGGGGTGGGGCCGGTCCTTCCACGGCCGATATTACGCCCGACCAGGTGGCCAGGGCCGGAGGCAGCAGCCGGGAAGAGATTATCTCCTCCCGGGAGCGGTCCAAGATTACTAATTTGACTATAACCGGAGCCTCCCGGTTAGCCAACGATTTGTTCAGCGAGGGCCGAATAGGTGGCGTTATGGGGGTCGGTGGATCCACCGGTTCCTTGATGGCGACAGACGTAATGCGATCCCTGCCCTTTGGAGTGCCTAAACTGATGGTCTCGTCCACGGCCGCCTTGCCCGGACTGGCCACCCGGTATATCGGAACCGGAGATATCATCCTGTTTCATTCCGTGATCGAAATATCCGGAGTCAGTGACCTGCTCAAAAACGTCATGGACCGGGCCGCCGGGGCCATGGCCGGGATGGTCCAGACCCCAATGACTTCACCAAAGGCAAAAGAAGGCAAGGCTATTGCACTGACCATGCTTGGTCCGTGTGAGAAGTGCGCCAGTTCGGTCAGGTTGGCTTTGGAGAAAGACGGATACCAGGTCATCGGATTTTCCGCGGCCGGGATTGGCGACCGGGCCATGGAGGAAATGATCTCCCATGGTTTCTTCCACGGGGTGATTGATCTGGCCCCTGGGGGAGTGGGAGAGCACCATTTTGGATTTATGCGGGATGCCGGACCACATCGGCTGGAGTCGGCGGGGAAAGCGGGTATCCCCCAGATTATCTCCACCTGCAGTGTAAACCACATGACTCCGGCCAAGACAAAATACAAACCGGATTACGGCACTCGGCGGAAGTATGATTTAGACAAGTTTCGCACCTGGATCAGGTTGTCTCCTGATGAGCTTAAGGAGGTGGCCGGAGTGTTTGCCGAGAAGCTGAATCAAGCCGTCGGCCCGGTTAAGGTGGTTGTTCCTCAGAATGGCTGGTCGTCGGTGGATTTCCCTGGTAATGCATCTTATGATCCACAAGAAGACACGATATTTGTCCAGGAGCTACGGGATCGATTGAAGCCCGGCATTGAAATCATCGAAGTTCCCTGCAACATGGAGGAGCCGGATTTCGCCCAGGCCATAGTCAAGTCGGCGAGGAGTCTTTTTTAAGCCCCTTCGATCCGGTCTCGGAGGACCATCATCGAGAAGGAAGCGGATATGACGACCAAAGAATTTGCATTCCAGACCACTACCGGGGAGTATGACCTGGAGGCCCATGTCAGGCTGATCGGCCGCGATTGCCTGGTTGCGATTTGGGGCGGGGATAAGCCTCATATTGGGGCGGTGGCTGTGGCTCATCCGCGACCGAGCCTTAAAGATTCGACCAAGATCAGCGCCTCGAGTTCGGTGATTTGTTTTCTGGGGCATAAGGAAGATGATCTGGCCAAGTCAGCGGCCGAAATTCTGGCTGCAGCGTTTAACACTTCGGTCGTGGTCACGGCCGGTATCCACTGGGATAATTTGGACGAAGCCGGAATAAAGAAATCCATCAGCCATAGCCGGATGTTGGTGGAGATGATCAGGGACGGCGTGCAGGCATTCATTCCGTGACCTGACTGGCCGGAAGGCCCGGTCGCGAGGCGATGGTCCACCCCGCGAACACCGCGGCCGGGGCCAGGCAACGGAGAGATTACCCGACCCGACTTTAGATGACTTTTGGCGGTCCAGGTGTTTGTCCGATATCGCCCAAACAGTCAGTTGAACTTGAATATCATCAAAAAACACCACTGATTACCTGTGTTGACAGTCCGGCAGGTGATCACCTTAGCAGGACAGACTATGAAAAGAATTCAGGTCCAAGAAGCCGTCGGCCATGTTTTGGGGCACGATATAACCAAAATCATTCCCGGAACGTTCAAGGGAGTAGCTTTTAAGAAGGGCCATGTTATCCGGGAAGAAGATATTGAGGAGCTGCTGAATATAGGAAAGTATACCGTATTCGCTTTAGAACTGGGACATGATGAAGTGCACGAGAACGAAGCCGGGGCCCGCCTGGCCCAGGCCTTTGCCGGCCAAAACATAAGGCTCTCGGAGCCAAAAGAGGGAAAAGTTACCCTGTACGCCACTGTTGATGGTTTGCTCAAGATTGAAGTCGAGACTCTGTTTGGAGTGAACTCCATAGATAACATCACTATGTCGACTCTGCACACTAACTCTCCGGTTAAACAAGATCAGGTCGTGGCGGCCACTCGAATTATCCCGTTGACCATTCCGGCCCAGACCGTGGAGCAAGTGGAAAGACTCTGCTCCCAGTTGCCGGAGGGGCTGATCCGGGTCAGGCCTTTCGGTCATAAGCGGATTGGGGCTCTGGTCACCGGGACGGAGATTTTTGAAGGTCGAACGCGTGATGGTTTTGATGAAACGGTCGGCCGGAAGGTCGAATCGTATGGACAAAGTGTGTTTAAGAAGATCAACGCTCCTGATGACACGGACAAAATTTCTCTGGCGATTAGCCGGTTAAAGGCCCTTGGCGCCGATGTGATCGTCGTTACGGGCGGCATGTCGGTAGACCCCGATGACAAAACCAGACGTGGTCTTATGGAAGCCGGGGTGAAAGTTCTTTTTTACGGCACGCCCATTTTACCTGGGGCGATGTTTCTGTTGGGGCAATTGGGCAGAACAACTGTCATGGGGTTGCCCGCCTGCGTGTTTTACCATCCCAATACCATATTCGACATCTTTTTCCCTCGCGTGCTGGCCGACGACCGGATCACCAAGGAAGATATGATTCGTTTGGGACATGGCGGGCTGTGCCGAAACTGCTCTGTTTGTGTTTTTCCTGTTTGTGCGTTTGGTAAAGGGTCGGCCTAGTCGATTAGTTTCTTGGTTATTCACCCCTTAAAAATAATGTCATTGACTATGGCTCAAGATATAGAGATCAGGACAAAAAATGGAGGCAATGCCATATGCCCAAGCGGATTGTTGTCGGAATTTCCGGCGCCAGCGGCGTCATTTACGGCATAAAAATGGTGCAATACCTGGCTGAAAGAAAAGACTACGAAATCCATTTAATAATTTCCGAAGCCGGTAAAAAGAACATCGAAATCGAGACCAACTACAAACGCAGTCAAGTCAAGGCCATGGTTCACTACGCCTATGACAATGAAGATGTCGGCGCGGCGGTGGCCAGCGGGTCTTTTCTGACGGAAGGGATGGTGGTCATTCCATGCACCATTAAGTCCCTATCCGGTATCGCCAACTCTTTCAACACGAATTTGTTGATCCGGGCGGCTGACGTGACCCTCAAAGAGAAACGGAAACTGGTTCTTGTGGTCAGAGAGACTCCCCTCCACAAGGGACACCTCCGCCTGATGATGATGGCGGCCGACATGGGAGCCCAGATCATGCCGCCCATTCCGGCGTTTTATCATCAACCCAAAACGGTGGATGATATTATAGATCAAACAATTGGAAAAATATTTGATTATATGGGCATTGAACACAATTTGTTCAAACGTTGGGGAGGCTGAATCCCGTATCGGGAATGATGAAGAACCGGCAAATACCGACAAGAGACTATGCCCCTCCTAATTTTAGGATGATAAAGTCGAATAGGAGTTGCGCATTCGCTCCCAGGATTGTACCCTTCTTGACACGGAAGAATCAATTAACTTCCAAGCCAATAATTGACCCTAAACTTTATAGAAAGGAGACATTATGAACAGGCGTAGCAAGAGATGGCCCATGATCCTGGCAGGCGTGATTTTAAGCGCGGTTTTGGCCATTGGAGGCGTCAATTCGGTTTGGGCTAAAGAGATCAAACTGACCTATTCCATCTTTTTCCCGGCCACCCACGGTCACACCCTTCTGGCCATGGAATGGGCTAAGGAAGTGGAGAAACGGACCAACGGTGCAGTGAAAATTAATATATTTCCGGGTGCCACTCTGACTCCGGCCGATCAAACTTACGACGCCGTGGTCAAAGGCATTGCCGACATGGGAATGGCCGTTCTCAGCTACAACAAAGGCCGATTCCCTCTATGCGAGGGTCTGGATTTGCCCCTGGGCTACACCAGCGGATTGCAAGCCACGCGGCTGACCAATGCTTTTTATGAGAAATTTCAGCCCAAAGAGCTGAGTGACGTCAAGGTCATGTATCTCCACGCCCATGGCCCGGGCATTCTCCATACCAAGAAGCCGGTGTCCACGTTGGAAGAATTGAAAGGGTTGAAAATCCGTTGTTCCGGGACCAGCGCCAAGGTGGTCAGCGCCCTGGGGGCCACTCCGGTGGCCATGCCTCAAAATGAGTCCTATGACGCGCTGCAAAAGGGTGTGGTCGACGGTCTGGTCACCCCGATTGAATCCCTCAAAGGCTGGAAGTTTGCGGAAGTGATTAAGTCCACGACCCAGAATTTCGGCTCGGCCTACACCCTGACCTTTTTCGTGGCCATGAACAAGAAGAAATGGGACTCCCTTCCGTCTGACATCCAGAAGATCATCACCCAGGTGAACCAGGAATGGATAGATAAAACCGGCCGGGGCTGGGACGATTTCGACAAGATCGGCACCGAGTTTACCTTAGCCCAGGGCAACAAGATCCTCAAGCTCACCCCTGAGGAAGACGCCCGTTGGGCGGCCCGGGTCGCGCCTGTGTTGGACGAGTACGTCGCCAACATGAAAGCCAAGGGCTTGCCTGGCGCCGAGGCTTTGAAATTTTGCCGCGATTTTCTCAAAGCTAACCCGGTGGCCAAGTAACTGAGCAGGAACGACGCAGCCGGTGAAATCTTAGCCTGGCTGCCGCTAGAGGAGAAAAGAATGACCGGTTTTTCCAATCTGGTACGGCTCACTGCCCGTCTTTGTTACACTCTGGCCGGCGGGGCGTTAGCCGGCATTGTGCTTTTGACGGTCACTGATGTCTTACTCCGGGTGATGCGGCATCCCATCGTGGGGACCTACGAGTTGGTCGGCCTATTGAGCGCCGTAGTCATCGGGATGTCGATTCCCCAGAGCACTCTTGATCGCGGCCATGTGCTGATGGATTTTTTGACCAATCGGTTTCCTCCGGGTCTCAAAAATTTTCTGGAGGTGTTTACTCGACTGCTTGGAGCGGTTCTTTTTTTGTTTATCAGTTGGAACTTGTGGTGCTTCGGCGATGACCTGAGGACGGCGGGCGAGGTTTCTTTGACCTTACAAATTCCTCAATTTCCTGTAGCTTACTGTATTGCCGTGAGCGCTTTGATCCAGAGCCTGGTGCTCTTACTTCTGGCCCTGGAAACGAGAAAGAAGAGGTTATCGCATGAGTGAGTTGGCCATCTTGGGATTGATTCTCGCTTTCCTGTTTCTCTTGTTTTCTTTGGGGCTGGAGATAGGCTTCGCCATGGCCCTGGCCGGCTTCTTAGGCTTCGGCATAGTCGTCAACTGGGACGCGGCCTTCAACCTGTTGGCCAAAGATATTTTTAGCGTTTTCAGTTCCTACGGTCTCACCGTGATCCCCTTGTTCGTCCTCATGGGTCAACTGGGGGCCAATGGCGGAGTGGCCCGAGACCTGTATAACGCGGCCTATAAGTTCATCGGCCATGTGCCTGGCGGACTGGCCATTGGTACTGTCGGCGCGGCCACGGCTTTCAAGGCCATTTGCGGCTCCTCTCCGGCAACAGCCGCCACCTTTGCCTCTATTGCCGTGCCTGAGATGGACCGCTACGGCTATGACAAGCGCCTTTCTTGTGGGACCGTGGCCACTGTAGGCACCCTGGGCATCCTTATCCCGCCCAGCGTGGTCTTAATTGTTTACGGCATCCTGACCGAGACGTCCATCGGCAAGCTGTTTCTGGCCGGGATTATTCCAGGCTTCATCATGGCCGGGTCATTTGTCGTGACCCTGGTGGTGTGGACTCGGATAAATCCCAAAATCGGCCCGGCTGGTGAGCGCTCCTCCTGGTCCGAGCGGTTTAAGTCCTTGCCTCCCATCTTTTGGGTCCTGTTCATCTTTCTCATTGTGGTCGGAGGCTTGATGGAAGGGTTGTTTACGCCCACCGAGGCTGGTTCCGTCGGGAGCTTCGGCGTCTTGATCCTGACTTTGATTAAGAAAGAGATGACCTTCCCGCGTTTGCTTAAGGCAATTAAGGATACGCTTCGCATTTCCTGCATGGTTTTGACTTTAATCGCCGGAGCGACTGTCCTGGGGCACTTCTTTCTCATTACCAGGACGCCCTATTATGTGGCCACCTGGTTGGAGGGATTGGCAGTACCCCACCTGGTTATAATGCTGATAATCATTGCCATCTACCTGATCGGGGGGTCTTTCATTGAGCATCTGGCCTTCTTGATCCTGACCACGCCCATCTTTTTGCCGGTGGTGGTCAAGATGGGTTATGACCCTATCTGGTTTGGAATTATCGTCAGCGTAGTGACCATGATCGGAGTGGTTATCCCGCCAATGGCCTTAAATGCCTTCGTGGTTTCCGGAGTAACCGGAGTGCACCGGAGTATCATTTACCGGGGCATCTATCCCTTTCTGATCGGGATGAGTTTTTGTCTAATGCTCTACCTGCTGTTTCCCCAATTGTCGTTATGGCTACCCAACCATTTCATGAGGTAAAAAAATGAGCAGCCCATACTGGAATCCTTATCTGGAGACCCTGCCGTTAGAGCGCCTTAAAGCTCTTCACTTGAAAAAGTTCAAGCAGATACTGACCTGGGCTTACGAACGTTCACCTTTTTATCGAACCTTATACCAGGAGGCCGGGGTTCACCCCAATGACATCCGCTCGTTAGATGATATCGCCCGGGTGCCTAAGGTCGACAAGGGCCTGTTGAAATCCGCTCAGGCGCGGCCGCCCTTTCCCTATGGGGACATCCTGGCGGTGCCGATCGAGGAAGTGGTCGAGTATCGCCAGACTTCGGGGACAACCGGGGCCCCGCTGTACCAGGCCGATACTTGGGCTGATTGGGAATGGTGGTCTGAATCCTGGGCGTATATCCTCTGGGCTCAAGGTTACCGGCCGTCGGACCGGGTCTTTTTTCCCTTTGGTTACAATGTCTTCGTAGCATTTTGGGCCGGCCATTATGCGGCCGAGAAATTAGGCTGTGAGGTGATCCCGGGCGGGGTACTGGATACTGCGGCCCGGGTGATGAAGATTCAAGAGTTGCACCCCACGGCCATGATGGGCACCCCCACCTATATTTTGAATATGGCGGAGACGGCTCGAAGCCGGCTTAAGATCGACCCGGCTGGTCTATCCATCAACAAAATCACCTGCGCCGGGGAGCCGGGAGCCTTGATCCCAGGAACCAAGAAACGCATTCAGGAATCTTGGGGAGCAAAAGTTTTTGACCATGCCGGAGCCACCGAGATAGGGGCCTGGGGTTACGAATGCGCCCATCAGTCCGGTGGCCTGCACGTCAATGAGGCTTTCTTTTTGGTCGAGATTGAAGACCTGGAAACCGGAAAGATTATCAAGGGACCGGGGCAGCAAGGCAAAATGATTATTACCGCCTTCGACCGGCAGGCCCAGCCGTGTATCCGCTTCGACTCCAAGGACGTCATCGAGTGGGCCGAGGAACCTTGCTCGTGTGGCCGGACTTTCCGCCTGGTCAAAGGAGGAGTCTTGGGCCGGTCCGATGATATTACCAAAGTTAAGGGTGTACTATTGTCGCCGGCGGCCATCGAAGCCGTAGTCCGAAGCTTTCCCGAGTTGGGCGATGAATTCGAGGTGACTGTGGATCGACCTGGTGAAACAGACCGGATCAGCCTCAAAGTCGAACTGCGGCCCTCAGCTCAAGACCAGGCGGATCAGATCCTTCCTCGGCTGAAAAATGAACTCCGAGTCAAGACTAATCTTGGTTACGACGTTTCTGTCCATCTTTACGGTGAATTACCCCGGTATGAAGTCAAGGCCCGGAGGTTTAAAGACTTAAGAAAGGATCATTAGATGATTGCCTCCGAAGTGCGAAATTTGACCTCTGAGTCGGAAAAACTTGACTACTTCAGGCAGGTAGTGGCCCGGTTGCAAGATGATGCGGCCAACCTGGTTGCCGCAGGTGAGGATTTCCCGGCCTTGTGGCGTAATGCTTTGCGGTTGGAAGCTACCCTGAAGATGATGTCCCTGGAGTTGGCCGATGAGGTGGAGTCAGCTTGAATTTTGGCGACATTTCTGCATGGAATCCGCGGCATGCGTTGAAAGGAGCGTTAAATGGCCATTGTGACCATTTCGCGGCAAGTAGGCAGCCTGGGTGACGAAATTGCCCAGGCTCTGGCCGAGGATCTGGGTTATCGACTGGTGGGGGAGGAGGATCATCACCTCCTGGCTGGTAAGTATGACCCGGAATTCAGTGAGAAACTGGAAAAGTTTGAAAAGGAACAGGGCCCAGGTTTTTTCGAGCGTTTGTTCTTCAGCACCCCTGTTTACTTAAGTCTTTACCAGGCCCTGGTTTACGAACTGGCCGGCGAGCGTCAGGTGGTCATCCTCGGCCGCGGGGCCCAGATTGTCCTTAAGGACATCCATCAGGTCTATCGGGTGAGGGTAGTGGCCCCCATGGACTGCCGGGTGGAGCGGATCAGCCGGACTAAAGACATGAATATCGAGATGGCGCGGGATTTCGTCAAAAAATATGATCACCGCCGCCGGGCTCTGATTCGGCAGGTATTTGATCAGGATCCCATGGACTTTAAACTTTACGATATGCTTTTGAACACCTATCGGATGGATATGGCGGCCGGTGTGGCCGTCATCAAATCCGCGGTGGAGGAAGTCAGACGGCTGCAGCCCGTAGAGGAAGCAACTAACATTTTAATGGCGTTAGCTCTGGGGAAGAGGGTGGAGGCCAAGATCAGGACCGAATTCCCTGGTCGCGAGATTGAGGTAAAGGGTGAACTAAACGGCCTTATGCTCATTACTGGGGAGTTACCGTCGAGGGACGACTGCCGGGCCGCGGAAATGATCGCGTTGGCCTACCCAGGCGTGACCGGTGTGGTTAATCACCTGCGGACCACGACCTTTGCCTATGGCTTTTAGCAGGCCGTTTAGTCATCTTCTCCAAACCGGTTGCCGCTGGTTATGTAAGTTCGACGTGCCCCGGTACGCAATTTAAAATTTTAAGAACCTCAAACCCGAAATTCGCAACCCGTAACCGGAAACTAACAAACATTAGATACCAGGAGAGAGAAAAATGCTTTTACCCAAATTCGATTATCATGAACCTGCTACCCTGGGTGAGGCCTGTCAGGTTATGGGAGACTTGGGCCAGAAGACCAAGGCCCTGGCGGGCGGTACCGACCTGATCGTGAATATGAAAAAGAAGATTTTATCTCCAGCCTGTTTGGTCTATTTGGGTCGGATCAAGGAAATGAAAAAAATAGACAGTTCTAATGGGTTATTCAAAATTGGAGCTGGCTTAACGGCCGCGGAAGTGGCCGAAATGGAAGAGATTAAGAATAATTACAGCGCATTGAGTCGGGGTGCCTCTTGTTTGGGTTCGCCTCTGATTCGAAATCTGGCGACCATTGCCGGCAATCTGGTCTCGGCCAGACCCGCGGCCGACTTCCCGCCACCTCTCATGGCCTATGGAGCCAGGGTGGTGCTGAAAAGCAGTTCGGGTGAGAGGGTGGTATCTCTGGACGATTTCTTTAAAGGGCCGGGCCAGACACTCATCGCTCCGGAAGAGATTTTAACTGAAATAGTCTTGGATAAACTGCGACCTTTCTCCGGGGCGGGCTATATCAAGCTCGGTACCCGGCAAACATTAGAGATATCCCTGGTCAATGTCGCGGCTTTCGTTTCCCTTGACGGCCCCGACGGAGTGATCAAGACGGCGCGAATTGTCTTGGGAGCGGTTGGTCCGGTTCCTCTGCGGGCGCCCTCTGGTGAAAAGGCTTTGATTGGAGAGAAGCCGTCCGAGGCGCTTCTGGCCAAAGCCGGCGAGGCCGCGGCCTTTGACAGCAAACCCATTGATGACTATAGAGGTTCGGCTGAGTACCGGCGGGCTATGGTGGATGTCCTGACTCGTCGCGCCTTGAACGAAGCCATTAATGCCGCCAGAAGCAACCTGAATTGATCCGGTTGGAGCAGACATATCTACATGGGAATCCGGGCCGAGGTCCAATTTGATAGGCCCTGACCAGAGACTGACCAAGTGTGAGGTCACCCCGAGTCAATCTAATGTTTAAATTGAAGAGGCGCAAAATGAAAAGACTGATCAAACTTCGCGTAAATGATAAGGACTATGAATTAGCCGTCGAGCCGAATCAGACCCTGGTGGATGTATTGCGCTACACTTTGGGCCTTACCGGGACAAAAAAAGGCTGTGAAGTGGGGGATTGTGGTTCATGTACAGTGATCATGGATGGTAAGCCCGTTAATTCCTGCCTGGTCCTGGCCGTTCAGGCCAATGGCCGGGTTATTCGGACGATTGAAGGGGTGGAGGCGGATACCGGTCTACATCCGCTGCAAGTCTCTTTTGTGGATAAAGGGGCGGTTCAGTGCGGGTTCTGCACTCCGGGGATGGTTCTCTCCGCCCAGAGCCTGTTGGAACGAAACCCGAAACCCAATGAAGCTGAAATCAGAACGGCCATCTCTGGAAATCTCTGCCGGTGCACCGGATATCAGAAGATTGTGGAAGCCATTCATGATTGCAGTGAAAAAATGACCAGATGAAGACTCAGATTGGAGATACCGCATGAGTGAATATAACGTCATTAATAGCCGGGCGCCAAGATTGGATGCCCCCGGCAAAGCCACAGGACGGGCTAAGTATGTAGACGACATGTCCCTACCCGGCATGCTTTACGGCGCGATCTTGCAAAGCCCTCTGGCCCACGCCAGAATTCTCAATATCGATACGTCCAGGGCCAGGAGTCTGCCCGGCGTCAAGGCGGTGGTGACAGCCAAAGAAGCCGGCCTGGTCAAGTATGGCGTCAGCCCGGCCCGATATGATGAAACACTATATTGCCATGAAAAGGTCCGCTATGTGGGAGATGAGCTAGCCGCCGTCGCGGCCGTTGATCTGGAAACGGCGATGGACGCCCTGTCTCTGATCCAGGTCGATTACGAGGAACTCCCCGCCGTCTTCACCGTTGAACAAGCCATGGCTGAGGGAGCGCCGCTGCTTCATGATGACTATCCCCGTAACATCAGCGCCGAGGTTCATCAGGAATTCGGAGATGTTGAAGCCGGGTTTAAACAGTCCGACCTGATTAAAACCACCACATTCGTCAACAAACGTCAAGATGCCGCCTTTCTCGAACCACACGGCTGCCTGGCCGAATTCGATCTGTTTGGCCAACTGACGCTGCACACCTCAACCCAGGTGCCCCATTATGTTATGCGCACCGTGGCCATGGTCTTGGGCATCCCAGTGGGCCAGGTCAGGGTGGTGAAACCGTATGTCGGCGGCGGATTTGGGCCCAAATGCGAAGCCACTCCGCTGGAGATGAGCGCCTGCCTCTTGGCTAAGGTCACCGGAAAACCGGTTAAAATGAACTATTCCCGCGAACAGGTCTTCTTACATTCTCGGGCCAGACATCAATTCATCCATACCATCACCACCGGGGTCAAAAAAGACGGCACCTTAATGGCTCTGACGAATGAATGCCACCTGGAAGGCGGCGCGTATACGAGCTTCGGCATTGCCACGGTCTATTATTCCGGTTCCTTACTGGGCGGTCCCTACAAGCTGCCTAATATGAAATATGACGGCTATCGTGTCTTTACCAATCGTCCGGCTTGTGGCGCCCAGCGCGGCCACGGTGGAGTCGCGGCCAGGGCAGCCTGGGAACAACAATTAGATATGATTGCCGTTGACCTGGGCCTTGATCCGGTGGAGTTGCGTCTCAGAAATATCATGTCCACCGGCGATGTCACCTGCAATGTCCTGGACATGAGCAGCCTGGGGATGAAGGAATGTGTGGAGGCGGTGCGGGATGGATCCGATTGGAATGCCAAGAGAGGCAAAATGACCAAGGGCAAGGGCGTTGGAATCGCTTGCGGATTTTTTGTTTCCGGGGCCGGTTACCCAATTTACCGTTCTGAAACGTTCCATTCCACCGTTGTCATCAAATTGTCCGAGGATGGAGGCACAGCCCAATTGTTGACCGGGTCGGCTGAAATCGGGCAAGGCTCAGACACGACCATGGCCATGATTGCGGCTGAAGCGTTGGGCATCAAATTATCTGATGTTCGGGTGACTTCCGGCGACACGGATTTGGCCGTAGACCTGGGCGCCTATTCCAGCCGGCAGACCTTAATGACCGGCCACGCCACCAAGGAAGCGGCTGAAGATGTCAAACGGCAAGTCATTGAAGTGCTGGCTCAAGAGCTGTCGATTCCACCTGTGGATATTGACTTCAAGAACGGTTTAGTTGTGTTCAAGAATGGAAACGTGGACTTCAGCAAAGTTCGAACTAGTTATATCCAGGAACATCGGGGTTGGACCGACCCACCCAGCGGCGATTTGACCTTTAAAGAGGCGGCCCGCATGGCTTTTCTGGCCAAGGGGACGATCGTGGGCACAGGCAAATATAAACCGGGTCGTTTAGGCGGGAAATACAAAGGCGCGGCCGTAGGGACTTCACCGGCCTATGGATGCTCCGCCCAGGTGGTGGAAGTGACCGTGGATATGGAGACAGGCAAGGTCATCATCGACAGGATGACCGACGCTCATGATTGCGGCTTGGCCGTTAACATCACTTCCGTGGAAGGCCAGATGGAGGGTTCATTGTCCATGGGCATGGGCGAGGCCCTGTTTGAAGAAGTCAAGTTCGACGGTAAAGGGAAGATCCTGAACGCCAATTTAGGCGAGTATAAGATCCCCACGGCTTTGGACATGCCTAATGTCAAAACGATTATTGTGGAAAGCAATGAACCCAATGGGCCGTTTGGGGCGAAAGAAGTGGGGGAAGGCGCCATTATGCCGACCATCCCGGCCATTTTAAACGCCGTCTACGATGCCACAGGTGTCTGGATTCATGAGCTTCCCCTGACTCCGGAGCGAGTCTACCGGGCGATTCAACAAGCCAAGAAATAACGCCCCGTCCTACCGGGTAACCAGGCCTTTCCGTTGGTCCTGGTAAGATTATCCTAACTTCACGGGGCTAAATCGAGACTGGATGGCAGCTCCCAGGGGCTGTCATCGGTTTAATTTTCGAGGAGAATGCATGCGGGTGACGGTAGACGGTTTTCCCGAGGATTTGCCGGCGGGATTAACCATAGCTGACTTGGTGGACATGCGAGAGGCAGATGACACCACACTGATTACAGAGGTCAATCACCGATTCATCCACAAAAAGGACTACAGCCACACGGTTCTCACGGATGGCGACCAGGTGGAGTTCATTTATGCCGCCTTCGGCGGTTAATGGCCATATCTTTTCCAAAACGGTCGTTTGATCCTACTACGGTATGATAATGGAGGCCGTAATCCTTGAGAGGTTGACATCATGGAACATTATCATCCCGATGAAGAATTTGAGCGTCGGCTGAATGACCTGGTCCGACCCCTGCTGGCCAAGGCCAGACCGGGTGATTGGGAGCATACCCGGCGCACCTTGAAGTACGCTAAATATTTGCTTGATCATGAACCTGGAGAAAGAGATCTAGTCATTACCACATTGTATCTTCACGATATCGGTTGGAGCCGGGTTCAATTCTCCGATTTCCTAAACGCCCCGGTTACCCAGAAACCCCAAACCCAAAGCGCCGTCCTTCACCAGAAATACGGGGCCATAATGGCTGGGGAAATTTTGAGAGAACTTGATCGCCCAGAAGAGATGGTTCAACGGATCACAAATATCATTGCCATCCACGACCAACCGGAAAAGGTCTTTGCTCTGGGTGATCCCTCGGCCACTCTGGTGGTTGAAGCCGACCGTCTGGATCGGTTTGGTCCTGAAAGCCTCCAGCGGTTTACTGCCTATTTTGGCCGGGATTACGTTCAGGGGGCCGGCGAGAAATCCGGGCTGGAATACCTTAAAAGCGGTCTCGGCCTCTGGTTTATCACGCCCACAGCGAAGTCGCTGTCCTTTGAACTGGCCCAGGCATCCGGATTATTTAAGTAACCATATCACGATCATTGACTGAGACTGGAGTCGATAACGTGAGCCTGACTACGGAAGAACGAAACAGGTATGACCGCCAACTGATGCTGGACGGCTTTGGTGAACCGGGTCAGGAGAGATTAAAGGCGAGCCGGGTCCTGGTGGCCGGCCTCGGGGGGTTGGGCACGGTGGCGGCCCAATACCTGGCTGCGGCCGGGATAGGCCGGATAGTTCTGGTGGATTATGACGTGGTGGTCATGAGTAATCTTAACCGGCAAATTCTCCACTGGGAAAGTGACCTTGGGCGGAGGAAAACGGATTCAGCCGCCGAAAAACTGTCCCGGTTAAATTCCACGGTTACCGTCATCCCACGTTATCTTAAAATTGACGACGAGATTACCGACAGCCTGGTCACAGGAATGGACGTAGTCATCGACGCCCTGGACAATCTGGAAGCCCGCCAGATCCTCAACAGGAGTTGCGTCAAGCATCGGGTGCCGTTCATCTTTGGCGGGATTAACGGTCTTAAGGGCATGGTCACGACTATTCTTCCGGGCCGGACACCATGCCTGGCCTGCCTGTTTCCCAGCCGGACCGAGTCTCAAAAGTTGCCTGTCTTAGGGGCTACTCCAGGGGTGATCGCCGGTCTTCAGGTCACGGAAGCCATCAAATACCTTACCGGGAATGGCCGGCTGCTGGCTAATCGGCTGTTGACTTATGACGGGGAGATAATGCGTTTTAAGGACACCGCGGTCAGTCGCAATCCGGAGTGTCCCGTGTGCCGCAGTCTGGTTTAGAGGAACTTGGGCGGCAGAGGCGGCTCAGTCGTCAGTCCTCTCCCTGGAAGTACCATCAAGGTGGATGAGCCGTGGGCCACAAGGCGCCCATCTCCGTCTCTCACCTCGGCATCGGCATAGCCCAGAGCGCGGCCAAGCTTGATTTGGCGTCCTTTGGCGATGAGCCGGCCTGAGGCGACCGGGGCCAGGTAATTAAGCTTCAGATCAACGGTAG